>JBIKZB010000144.1:0-5066 GCA_044354955.1 Flavobacterium sp.
ATATTGTAATTTGTATTTCAAAAAGCGGCAACAGTCCTGAAATAAAAGTTTTAGCTCCCTTATTAAAACGATTTGGAAATACTTTAATAGGCATGACAGCCGATAAGAATTCGTTCTTAGGAAAAGAATCTCATTACATTTTACATGCTTATGTAGAAAGTGAGGCTTGTCCAAATAATTTAGCACCCACTAACAGCACTACCGCACAACTAGTTTTAGGAGATGCTTTAGCGGTTTGTTTAATGGAAATGCGCAACTTTAAAAGTGAAGATTTTGCAGTATACCATCCTGGCGGCGCATTAGGAAAAAAATTATTGCTTCGCGTAAAAGACATGTTGGATACAACTCACAAACCTATGGTGACTCCAGATTCATCCATCAAAAAAGTAATCATGGAAATCTCAGAAAAACGTTTAGGAGTAACGGCTGTTATTGAAAATAATCAGGTTATTGGTATCGTAACGGATGGCGATATTCGTAGAATGTTAAACACGAGAGACACTTTTACAGATTTAACAGCCAATGATATTATGACTAAAAACCCTAAAAATATCAATTCTACTGTTCTTGTATCTGAAGCTTTGGACATTTTGGAAAACAACTCCATTACCCAATTAGTAGTAATTGACAATAACGAATACAAAGGAATACTTCACTTACACGATATTTTAAAAGAAGGAATCGTATAATGGCAGAAAAAAACATAAAAGAGATGTCGTTTTTAGATCATCTCGAGGAATTACGTTGGTTATTAGTTAGAAGTTCAGCTGCCATTTTAATTGGCGGCGTTGTTTCTTTTTTCTTTAGTGATTTTATTTTTAACGAAATTATTTTTGGCCCAAAAAGTCCTGATTTCGTAACCTATCAGTTCTTCTGTGAATTGGGAAAATACGTTGATATGCAAGAAACAATGTGCATAACAGAAATCAATCTCCCTATTCAAAACAGAGAAATGGGCGGACAATTTTCAATGCACATGTGGACTTCCATAACTGTAGGATTCATTTTTGCATTTCCTTTCATTTTATGGGAAATCTGGAAATTTATAAGTCCTGCACTTTATGAAAAAGAAAGGAAATATGCTGTGTCTTTTATCATTGTTTCTTCATTCTTATTCTTTGTTGGCGTATTATTTGGCTATTATTTAATTGCACCATTATCTGTTCAATTCTTTGCAAGTTATATTGTGAGTCCAGAAATCAGCAATTCAATAGATATTGATTCATACATTAGCTTAATGAAAACATCCGCAATTGCTAGTGGATTATTGTTTGAATTACCAATTGTTATTTTCTTCCTTACAAAAATAGGATTAGTAACTCCAGAATTTTTAAGAAAATACCGAAAATACACTTTAGTTATTGTATTAATTGTAGCAGCAATTATTACACCACCAGATGTATTAAGTCAAATTATTGTTACAATTCCAATTATGATACTCTACGAAGCTAGTATATTAATCAGTGTTTTAGTAGTAAGAAGTCAAGAAAGAGAAAAATTAAACGCATAAAAAATGGCAGATTTAGTAAAAGAATTCAACGATTACCGTTCAAAAATGAACGAAAAATTATTAGCTGACAACAACAAAGTCATCAAACGAATTTTCAATGTAGACACGAACGCATATATGGAAGGCGCTTTAGATGTAAAAACCAAAGAACTTCTAGGATTAGTAGCTTCAGCCGTTTTACGTTGTGATGATTGCATCAAATACCATTTAGAAACCGCCTACAAAAATGGCGTTACAAAAGAAGAAATGATGGAAAGCATGGGAATTGCTACTTTAGTAGGCGGAACCATTGTAATTCCTCATTTAAGAAGAGCATATGAGTTTTGGGAAGCACTAGAAGAAAGTGTTCAGTAAACAGAATTTAGTAGGCAGAAAATAAATTATTGTTAATTCGTTTAACTGTTAAATTGTTTATTTGTTTATTTGTACCATAATGTCTTTTAAACTCATAACCTTTTAAACTCATAACCACACTATGAAGCTTAGAGCAGAAAATTTAGTTAAAACCTATAAAAAAAGAAGTGTAGTAAAAGGGATTTCCGTTGAAGTAAATCAAGGTGAAATCGTAGGTTTATTAGGTCCAAACGGTGCCGGAAAAACCACTTCATTCTACATGATTGTAGGTTTAGTAAAACCAAATAGCGGTAATATTTATTTAGATGATATGGACATTACTAACTTCCCAATGTACAAACGTGCACAAAATGGGATTGGTTATTTGGCTCAAGAAGCTTCTGTTTTTAGAAAATTAAGTATCGAAGATAATATATTAAGTGTTTTGCAATTGACATCCCTTTCTAAAGAAGCACAAGAAGCTAAAATGGAAGAATTAATTGCAGAGTTCGCATTGGAACATATTCGTACCAATCGTGGTGATTTACTTTCGGGTGGTGAACGTCGTCGTACTGAAATTGCGCGCGCTTTAGCAACCGATCCTAAATTTATTCTTTTAGACGAACCTTTTGCAGGAGTTGACCCAGTTGCTGTGGAAGATATTCAACGAATTGTAGCCCAATTAAAAAATAAAAATATCGGGATTTTAATCACCGACCACAACGTACAAGAAACATTAGCCATTACTGATAAAACTTACTTAATGTTTGAAGGTGGAATTCTAAAGGCTGGAAAACCAGAAGAATTAGTAGCAGACGAAATGGTAAGACGTGTTTACCTTGGACAAAATTTCGAATTACGTAAAACAAAAATTGATTTTGATGCTCCAAAAACAACCATCATTCATGGTAAAGGAGAATTAAATTTGAATAAAGAATAGTTTTTTTGGGTACACAAATTTTTACGAAGTTTAACACGAAGTTACACTAAGATTTCTTTCTTTAAAAGTATTTTTTCAGTTCAAGAGATAATTGATAGCATGACAAACTAAGCATATATTCTAATGTGATCTATGTCAAGTGAAACGACTATTAACATAAAGCAAAACAATGGTGGGTATGTGTTTAAACAAATAGTGTGCATTGTGTATTCTTTGTGACCTTAGTGGTTAAAAATTACCGAATACACTTTAACAACAACTTGTTTTTATCACCATTAAAAACATTCAAATCAACCATTCCTTCAATACCTTCAATTTGCGCTTTTTCGGTGAATTGCCAAAACTGCCAATCCGATTCTAAATCGTTTCGCCAAAAATTATAATTAGCAATCCAAAGTGGGTATTCCGAAAATTCTTCTCTCAAAAAATCAGTATAATAACTTTCTCCCGAATAAATAATTGGTTTTACCTTGTAATGTTTTTCAACTTTTTTTAACCAACGACGCAATCCTACTTTTAAACTATCAATAGATTGTTTTCTAGGCAACTTTTCAATATCTAATACTGGTGGTAAATTGCCTTTTTCTAATTTTACGTTTTTGATGAAATTTTCAGCTTGTTCGATCGAATTTTCGTTGGGACGATAATAATGATAAGCACCGCGAATCAATTGGCGTTTTTTTGAGGCTTCCCAATTTTCTTTAAATCTTTTATCAGTTTTGTTTTTTCCAGCGGTAGCACGAATAAAAACAAAAGACAATTCAAACGATTCATCGATATGGTAGGTTTGCTCCCAATCAATTGCACTTTGGTACTCTGAAACATCAAAACCAATGGCTTTATTATCGTGTTTATGCAACACTTCATAAATTCTAATATCTGCTAATTTGCGTTCATCAGCAGACAATTCATAAGAATATTTATCAGTTTTAAACCCTAAATAATATAAAAATCCATCTCTAAATTTATAGATTCCTAAGAGAACAAAAAAGATAAATACAAATACAAAAAACCTAATAACCCATTTGCTTATCGAATTGGATTTTTGTTTGGAAGGATATTTTTTTCTATAACTTTTGGCAGCCATTACTCTTTAGCCATCATTTTATTACTAATTACAGAAACCAATACATAACTGATAATAATCAACGGAATGGCTACGAAACCTAGTAGCGAAAAAGAAAACAACGACCCAATTAAAAACAAAATTTGCATTTTATATTTTGCCCAAGTAAACTCTTTTATTTTTAATGAAAATAAAGGAATTTCGGCATTTAGAATATAGGAGCTTATAGCAGTAATAAACAATAATAAATAAGGATTATACAAAACCGTAGTTAAACCTTCGTAATCATTACTGTATTGAATCATTGGAATACTCATAATAACCAAAGCATTTGCCGGTGTTGGCAAACCTATAAAAGAATCTGTCTGACGTGTATCAATGTTAAATTTTGCCAATCGGTAACAAGAAGCAAGTGTAATAAAAAATCCTAAATAAGGCACAAATCCCATATAAAAATATTCTTCCGTCAAATAATAAACCGACGTGGAATCTTCTTGAATATTTTGAAACAATACAAACATCATTAAACCAGGCACTACTCCACAAGTTACCATATCTGCTAAGGAATCCAACTGAACGCCTAATGGCCCAGAAACCTTAAATTTTCTCGCTAAAAAGCCGTCCCAAAAATCAAAGAAAATACCCAAACAAACAAAAATAAAAGCCTCGTCATAATATCCTTTAAAAATAGCAATAATAGCTAATAATCCTGCCGCTAAGTTTAGCAAAGTGATAAGATTGGGAATATGTTTTTTAATTTGCATACAAATAGTTTTAAAATACGGCTAATGCAAAGCCTTAAATAATATACAGCAAATGTAATACAATAAGTTAATACTTTTAGAGTTTACTATTTAAGAAATTTATTTCATCTTTGTAAAAAAATTGGCATTGAAAAAGACCACTTTATATCTTCTACTTGGATTTAGCTGCATAGCTTATGGGCAAACTGTTCGAAAATATTCAAATGATTTTATGAATATTGGCGTAGATGCAGCTGCATTAGGAATGGCTAACGCTGTGGTATCTCATTCCAGCGACGTAAATTCTGGGTACTGGAATCCGGCTGGTTTATTAAAACTAGAAGACAAACAGTTTTCATTAATGCACGCTAGCTATTTTGCAAATATTGCACAATATGATTATGCCGGTTTTGCAATGCCAATCGATGATCAAAGTGCTGTGGGAATATCGGTTATACGTTTTGGCGTAGATGA
>JBIKZB010000008.1:0-17336 GCA_044354955.1 Flavobacterium sp.
ATAAACTTTATTATTCATCTTTATTATTCATCTTTATTATTCATCTTTATTATTCTAAAAATAAAGAATCTTTAAAAAAAATATTTTGTATAACGACTTCTTATATCATTGTGTAGCTATTTTTATAAAATATTAATTTTTACACAAAAAAAAGCATACAAAATATAATTCTAAAAATAATTCCAAATAAAGTTTATTTATAATTTGTCTAAATAAAATTTAGTGGCTATTTTTGCAGAATGGAATTAATCTAAATAAAATGAAGCGTATTATTGTCCCTTTTGTACTACTGTTTTCAAGCATAATTTTTTCTCAAGAAAAAGAAAACAATACTTCAAAAGATTCCGTTAAAAATTTAAAAGAAGTTGTTATTTCTGCTAATCAAATGATTGGTAGTAAATTTGAAGCAGCAAATAAAACAGGTTCTGCGTCATACATTTCAGCAGCAGATTTACAAAAATTCAATTATACCGATATTAATCGTGTATTAAGAACCGTTACAGGAGTCAATGTTTATGAAGAAGATGGGTTTGGATTAAGACCTAATATCAGTTTAAGGGGAACCTCTCCAGATAGAAGTGCGAAAATCACTTTAATGGAGGACAATGTTTTAATTGCTCCAGCACCTTATAGTGCACCAGCCGCCTATTATTTTCCATCAGTTGCTCGCATGAGTGCTGTAGAAATTTTAAAAGGAAGTAGCCAAATTCAGTACGGACCTTTTACTACTGGAGGAACTATAAACTTTGTTTCGACTCCAATACCAACAAAATTTAATGCTGGATTTTTAACAGATTACGGAAGTTTTAATACGAATCGTACTTTAGCAAATGTTGGAATTGCAAATGAAACTGTAGGAGCAGTTGTTCAATTTTTAAACTACAATTCAGATGGTTTTAAAAATTTGCCAAGTGGTGCCAACACCGGTTTTGACAAAAAAGATGTAATGGCAAAATTTAGAGTACAATCAAAACCAACTAGTAAAATTTATAATGCATTCGATTTTAAAATGGTATATGCAGAAGAAGATGCAAATGAAACCTATCTAGGATTAACAGAAGAAGATTTTAATAATTCTCCTTTCATGCGTTATGCAGGTTCAGAAAAAGACAACATTACTACAAAAAACAATCAGTTTTCAGTAACACATACTTTAAAAACAAGCAATTATTTTAGTGTAACCACAACAGCTTATCGCAACAAATTTGCTAGAAATTGGTATAAATTGAACGATGTAAGATTTGGCGGAACAACTTATGCTATCGATACAATTTTAGAAAACCCATTAACAAATGCATTAGCTTTTGATTACATTACAGGCGCTCAAAACTCTCCAAATAATGCTTTACGTGTAAGAGCAAACAATAGAGCATATTTAGCTCAAGGCGTTCAAACTAAATTAGATTTTCATTTCTTAACGGGAGATATTTACCATGATTTAGAAGTTGGGGTAAGATACCACAAAGACAGCGAAGATAGATTCCAATGGAATGATAGCTATGCCATGCTTGATGGCTCGATGGTATTAACTACTGCGGGAACACCAGGAACACAAGATAACCGAATTGCTTATGCAAATGCTTTGGCAGCTCACGCACTTTACAAAATAAAATTCAAGGACTTAACAGTAACGCCAGGTATCCGTTTTGAAACTATTGATTTATTAAACAAAAACTACGGTACAAATGACGTAGCTAGAACTGGAATTAACTTAATTGAAAACGACAATCATGTGAAAGTTTGGTTGCCAGGTGTAGGGGTAAACTACAGAATTAATAATGACTTATCCTTCTTTGGAGGAGTTCATAAAGGGTTTGCTCCACCAACAAATACACCAGGAACAGATGCTGAAAAAAGTATAAATTATGAACTAGGTACTCGTTTTAATTACAACAAATTATCAGCAGAAATTGTAACTTATTTTAATAACTATTCTAATTTATTAGGAAGCGATTTGGCCGCAAGTGGAGGTTCTGGAACATTAGATCAATTTAATGCTGGTGAAGCGCATGTTAAAGGAATTGAGTTATTATTAAACTATCAAGTTTTAAAAGAAGAGAGTAAATTTAAACTACCAATCTCTTTTGGATATACCCTAACCGATACTGAATTTGTTAACGAATTTTCAAGTTCGGACGGAGCTTGGGGAACCATTGAAAAAGGCGATGAAATTCCATACATTTCAAAACACCAATTTAATGCTTCAATTGCATTAGAACACGCAAAATTTGAATTGATTTTAGGCGCTAGGTATAGTGGCGAATTTAGAACAGTGGCAGGTCAAGGTTCAATTCCAAACGAAAACTCAGTACCAAGTAACACTGTAGTGGATTTTGGTTCAAAATACAAATTCAACAAACATTTTAGTGTAACTGGAAACATCAATAACCTTTTCGATACCACGTATTTAGTTTCAAGAGTTCCAGCTGGTTTGCGACCAGGAATGCCTTTTAGTGCTTCAATTGGTTTAGCGGCACAATTTTAATAATGAAAGTTTAAAGTTAATAAAAAAGCAATCTCATTATAATTGAGATTGCTTTTCTTATTTTTGCACTATGGATATTCAACAAATCTTAGTTTACATTTCTTTAGCCATTGCTGTTGGTTTCTTGGTTAAGAAATTCTTTTGGAAAAAACGTCCAAAAAAATCAAAACCTTGTGGCGACGATTGTGCTTGTCATTAACCTAAAGCTACATCTAAAATCATCATTACAATAAATCCACCTATAAAACCTAAAGTAGCAATATCGGTATTTTTATCTTGTTGGGTTTCAGGAATTACTTCTTCAACCACTACAAATATCATTGCTCCAGCCGCAAAAGCCAACGCATAAGGCAAAATCGGGGTAAAAAAAGTAACCGCAACAGCACCAATTACACCAAAAATAGGTTCTACAATGGCAGACGATTGTCCGTACATGAAACTTTTTCTTCTACTCATTCCCATTCTTCGTAACGGCATAGAAACGGCAATTCCTTCAGGAAAATTTTGAATTCCAATTCCGATAGCCAAGGTAACGGCGCCTGCAATAGATGCTTCTGGAATTCCTGCTGCAACTCCACCAAACAAAACACCAACCGCTAATCCTTCTGGAATATTGTGCAACGTGATGGCCAAAACTAAAAGTGTTGTGCGTTGCCATGGCGATTTTATTCCTTCGGTTTCTTTAAAATTAATGTGCATGTGAGGCAACACTTTATCCAATCCGAAAATAAAAATCGCACCTAATAAAAATCCAACTGCTGCTGGAATTACTTTTATAAACCCATCGCCTTTACTCATTTCAATAGCGGGTGCTAACAAACTCCAAAAACTTGCCGCAACCATTACGCCTCCTGTAAAACCAAGCATTCCATCTAAAACTACACGATTCATAGTTTTAAAAAAGAACACGAACGAAGCACCGAATGCTGTTAATCCCCACGTAAATGTGGTCGCTAAAAAAGCCGCTAAAATCGGGTCAATACTTTCAAAAAAATCAATAATTGAATCAAACATAATTATTGTACGTATAAGTTATTAGCTATTTTATTCGAAATCGTTAAGCGTTTACCATCAATATCAACTGTTAACGTATCATCAAAATCTTCTTTGTCAATTACTTTTACAACCGAACCCAATGCGATTTTTTGCTTATCTAAATATTTTAAAAAATCAGTAGAAGAATCTTTTACACCAACACAATGAAATGAAGCATGAATTTCGACTTCTGATAAAAGTTGTTTCTCAATTTTTTTAATCACACCTTTTGCATCAGGAATAGGATCACCGTGTGGATCAGCTGCTGGAAAACCCAAAAAAGCATCCAATTTATTTATCAATTGTTCGGATTTAATGTGTTCTAATTCTTCTGCAATTTCGTGGACTTCATCCCATGAAAAACCTAATTTATCCACCAAAAAAACTTCCCATAATCGGTGTTTTCTAACTATCATTTTTGCCGAATGAAAACCTTTTTCAGTTAAGGTAACGCCTTGATATTTCTGATAACTGACAAGATCTTTATCCGAAAGTTTTTTCATCATATCGGTAACCGATGACGCTTTAGTATCTAACATTCCCGCAATAGCATTCGTATTGACACCCTTTGGAGAAACCAACGATAAATGATAAATAACTTTAATATAATTTTCTTCAGAAATGGTCATAAACAATTCATTTATACAAATATATATTCTTTTTTTAGATTAGTAAACATTTTATTTTTAGTTTTGTCTAAATTTAATTTTATGTGTACTAAAATATTTATTTTTGTATTATTTTTATTTCCATTCCTTTCTTCTTCTCAAAACACAATAAGAGGAATTGTTACTGAGAATAACGAAACATTGGCCTTTGCAAATATCTATGTAAAAGAAATAAATAAAGGTGTAGAAACAAATAAAGAAGGCAGGTATGAAATTAATTCAATTCCTGATGGAGATTACACAATAGTTGCTTCATTCATTGGATATAAATCTGAAAAAAAGAAAGTTACATTAACCAAATCATCTCAAGTAACACTAAATTTTAACTTACAAGAAGATTCCAATAATTTAGATGAAGTGGTAGTTTCCGGAACACTAAAACCAGTTTCAAGAATGGAAACACCCGTTCCAGTGGAGGTTTATACTACTGCGTTTTTAAAGAAAAACCCAACTTCCAATATATTTGAAGCGTTGCAAAATGTAAACGGCGTTCGACCTCAACTCAATTGCAACATTTGCAACACTGGCGACATTCATATTAATGGATTAGAAGGTCCATACACCATGGTTACCATTGATGGAATGCCGATTGTAAGTGCACTTTCAACTGTTTATGGTTTGTCTGGAATTCCAAATTCGTTGATTGATAGAGTTGAAGTAGTAAAAGGTCCAGCCTCCAGTTTGTATGGAAGTGAAGCCGTTGGCGGATTAATTAACATCATTACCAAAAAACCAACAACTGCTCCATTATTTTCTGCCGATATTTTTTCAACTTCTTGGTTAGAAACTAATGTGGATTTAGGATTTAAAAGCAACATTGATAAAAAAGCAACAACATTAGTAGGTATCAACTATTACAATTACAACCAACCAATAGACAATAACAATGATAATTTTACCGATGTAACCTTGCAAGAACGCATTTCAATCTTCAACAAATGGAACTTTGACCGAAAAAACAATAAAGAATTCACCATCGCTGGACGTGTTTTTTATGAAGACCGTTGGGGTGGCGAAATGCAATGGAATAAATCGTATCGCGGAGGTTCGGAAGTTTATGGTGAAAGCATTTATACCAAACGCGTGGAGCTTTTAAGTAAATATCAATTACCCACAACTGAAGATATGTATTTGTCACTTTCAGTAACAGCTCACGATCAAAATTCGGTGTATGGAAATACGATTTACTTAGCGAATCAAAAAATCGCATTCGGACAATATACTTGGGATAAAAAGTTGGAAAATCACAATTTGCTATTAGGTGCAGCTTTTCGTTATCAATATTATAACGATAATACGACTGCGACTATTTCGGCGGAAAAACAAAAATCTACAGCATTTTTCTTCAAGATGAAATAATATTAGCTCCAAAACATCATATTTTATTAGGTGCTCGATACGATTACAACAACAATCACGGCAATATTTTTACACCCAGAATTGCCTACAAATGGAATCCAACCGAAAATGATGTATTCCGAATTAATGCAGGAACTGGATTTCGAATCGTGAATTTATTTACCGAAGATCACGCTGCTTTAACTGGTTCAAGAGACGTAATAATTACCGAAGATTTAAAGCCAGAAACTTCGTACAACATAAACTTGAATTATTTGAAGAAAATCAGATTTGAAAACGGCACTTTTTTAGGATTTGAAACTTCTGCTTGGTACACCTATTTTAACAACCAAATTATTCCAGATTACGACACGAATCCCAACCAAATTATTTATTCGAACTTAAACGGATATGCACAAACGTTAGGAATTAGTGGCAATATCGATTTGGTTACACCTTTTGGATTAAAAGCAATTGTTGGTTTCACGATTATGGAACCGAAAAATGTGCAAAACGGAGTAAGCTCAATACCTGTTTTAACGGAAAAATACAGCGCTAATTGGGCAATAACGTACGATATTCCAAAATGGTTTCTATCCATCGATTACACTGGAAATTTATACGGGCCGATGCGATTGCCAATTTTAGGTGATTTAGACCCAAGACCCGAGTACTCTCCTATTTGGAGTTTGCAGAACATTCAATTTACTTATAAAAAATTTCGTAGTTTTGAACTTTATGGCGGTGTAAAAAATATTTTGAATTGGACGCCAAACAAAGGAACACCTTTTTTAATAGCAGGAGCTGAAAATCCTTTTAGCGAAAGTTTTGACGCAACTTATGTGTATGCGCCCAACCAAGGAATTAGAGGTTTTTTAGGAATTCGATATACCATTTATTAATGCAACATTATCATTACATTTTCACAGGTTCAGGATTATCGGCTTTGATGACCGTTTATGAAATGCTTTTATCCGGAAAGTTTAATGACAAATCTATTTTGCTAATTGATGATAATACTAAAAAAACAAATGATAGAACTTGGTGCTTTTGGGATGAAGACAATTTATTTGATGAAATAGCCTCAAAAAAATGGAATCAAGCTGTTTTTGCGAATGAAAAATTTAATCGCATTTTAGAATTAACGCCTTATCAGTACAAAAAAATAAATGGTTTGGATTTTTATAATTTTATATTTGAAGAAATAGCAAAACATCCAAATGTAGAAATAGTAAGAGAAACAGTAGTAGACATTGAAGATTATATCGATGTCGTTGAAGTGCTTACATCAAATGGCAATCAATACTTATGTTCAAAAGTTTTTAATAGCATCTTCATTCCAAACGTTATTTGCAATTCAAAAATAATAGAATCACAAACCAAATTTCCATTAATTCATCAGCATTTTGTGGGCTGGTTTATCAAAAGTAAAGAAGCCGTTTTTACTCCAAATTGCGCTACTTTCATGGATTTTTCGGTGGAACAAAAAGGCAATACAAGATTTATGTATGTTTTACCAACATCAGAAAATGAAGCTTTATTGGAATACACCTTATTTTCAAAAGATTTACTTTTAAAAGAGGAATACGAATATGAAATTCATAAATACATTGAAAATCTCGGAATAACCGAATACGAAATCCTCGAAAAAGAACAAGGCAATATTCCAATGACGTGTTATCCTTTTTGGAAACACAATACTAAGAACATCATCAATATTGGTTCGGCTGGTGGTTGGACAAAAGCTAGCACAGGTTATACTTTTAAAAACGCATTCAAAAAATCAAAAGCTTTAGTTCAGTTTCTAAAATCAGAAACTGACTTTACGAAATTTCATAAAAAAGATAAATTTTGGTTTTATGATTTATTGTTGTTGGATATTTTAAGTTCTAAAAACGAATTAGGTTCCAAAATATTTTCTTCGATGTTTAGAAGTGAAAATTCAACTATGATTTTTAAATTTTTAGATGAAGAAACTTCAATCTGGGAAGATTTACAAGTCATTTGGAAATGCCCAAAAATATTATTTATAAAGGCTTTATTTGGGAGAATTTTCTAATTTAAAATACTTGATGATTTTAGAAATAATCGCAACCAAAAATAAAAATGTTATTAAAACTAAATCACGAAAAGCTTCAGTAATTTCAACAAGAGTATCATTATTTCTTTGCAAATGATAAAGTAATTTTTTCTTGTTTTCTAGTTCTGTAACATCATTTGGAAATCCTGGAAAAATATGAGAAATGTTTAACGACAGAAGTAAAATTGCAATTCCATATGAATACAATACATACTGCAAAGTCAATTTCAAGTTGTTTTTTTTCTGAATAATTAAATAACCAATAACAAAGATAATTAAAAATCCAATTTTAATATAAAACTCATCAGGTTCCGCTAAAAAATTCATATAATATATTTTAAAAATGTAAACATAACAAATCTTTATGAATTGGTATTCCCTATCAAGCAAAAAACTTTGTAACTTTGCAACTCGTTAACTTATAACATTACAAATATGTATCCAGAAGAAATGGTAAAACCAATGCGTGCTGAATTAACAGAGGCTGGTTTTCAAGAATTATATAGCGCTGAAGCAGTAGAAAATGCTTTAAAAAATGAAGGAACTACCTTAGTAGTTATCAACTCGGTTTGTGGTTGTGCAGCAAGAAACGCACGTCCGGGAGCAAAAATGAGTTTAGATGGTGCAAAAAAACCTTCTCAATTAGTAACTGTTTTTGCAGGAGTTGATAAAGATGCTGTTGATGCAGCGCGTCAACACATGTTCCCTTTTCCTCCATCATCTCCATGTATGGCTTTGTTTAAAGATGGTGAATTAGTTCACATGTTAGAACGTCATCACATTGAAGGTCGCCCAGCTGAATTAATTGCTGAAAATTTAAAAGACGCTTACAACGAATATTGCTAAGATACTATGCTGGCATACAATAAAAACCACCAAAACATTGGTGGTTTTTTATTTTATAGCTTACTTTTGCCCAAATTGGTTTTTTATGGAAAAAATTCTTTCATACCTATTATCGATAATTTACTATATTTTATTCCTATTATGGTTGGTAATTTTCCATCCTATACAATGGATTTGTTTCAATGTTTTTGGATACAATGCCCATCGACTAAGTGTGGCTTACCTTAATTGGTTTTTAGTTAGAACCGCTCACGTTATAGGCACTACTTACCACATTAAAGGAATGGAAAACATACCTAAAAACAAACCTTTAATTATTGTAGCGAATCATCAAAGCTTACATGATATTACCACTATTATTTGGTTTTTAAGAAAAGCACATCCTAAATTCATCAGTAAAATTGAATTAGGAAAAGGAATTCCGAGTGTTTCTTATAATTTACGACATGGAGGTTCAGCCTTAATTGACCGAAAAGATCCAAAACAAGCGTTGCCTGAAATTAAAAAAGTAGCCGAATTAGTAAACAATAATAATTACTCCGTAGTGATTTTCCCAGAAGGAACACGAAGCAAAACAGGAACACCTAAACCTTTCGCTGTGAATGGTTTAAAAATGTTGTATAAGTTTGCTCCAGATGCTTACTTCTTGCCAATTACAATTAATAACTCGTGGAAAATGACTAAATTTGGACAATTTCCATTAGGTCTTGGTGTGAAATTAGATTTTACAATTCACAAACCAATGAAGATTTCTGAACATAAATTTGAAGAAATTTTTGAATACACTGAAAAAATAATTACTGAACACATCAAAATATAACCCATGTCAATACAAAATGTACGATTAGAGGTGATGCAATTTTTAGAAAAAAAAGTGGATCATTTCGTGGAAGAATTCTTAATTCCGGTTGAAAAAATATGGCAACCTACAGATTTACTTCCTGACTCTTCAAAAGAAAACTTCTTGGAAGAAGTGAAAGAATTACGCGAAATTGCAAAAGATTTACCTTATGATTTCTGGGTTACTTTAGTTGGTGACACCATTACTGAAGAAGCTTTGCCTACTTATGAAACATGGTTAATGGATGTAGAAGGCGTTACTCAAAAAGGAGAAAACGGTGATAACGGTTGGGCAAAATGGTTACGCCAATGGACAGGGGAAGAAAATCGTCACGGAGATGTTTTAAATAAATACCTGTATCTTTCTGGAAGAGTAAATATGCGTGAAGTGGAAATCACAACACACCATTTAATCAACGACGGTTTTGATCCTGGAACAGGAAGAGATCCGTATAAAAACTTTGTTTTTACAAGTTTTCAAGAATTAGCTACTTATGTTTCTCACAATCGTGTAGCATTACTAGCTAAAAAATATGGCGATAAAAAACTACACAAAATGTGTAATTTAATTGCTGGAGACGAAATGCGTCATCACTTAGCCTATAGTGAATTTGTGAAACGTATTTTTGAAGTAGACCCAAGCGAAATGATGTTATCTTTTCAATACATGATGAAGAAAAAAATTACGATGCCTGCACATTTAATTAGAGAATCAGGAGAAAGTATTGGAACTGCTTTTGAAAAATTCTCAGAATCAGCACAACGTTTAGGTGTTTACACAGCTATGGACTACGTAGATATTCTTCAAAAATTAAATGAAAAATGGGAAATTGAAAAAATATGTAATCTAACTGATGAAGCAGAAAAAGCGAGAGATTACCTGTTGAAATTACCTACACGAATGGCAAAAATTTCAGAAAGATTAGTGGTTCCTGCGGAAGGGCAACTTTTTAAATGGGTGGAACCTGCTTTAGCTCGATAAAAATATCCGAATATTAAAAAATCTAAATTCCAATTTTTTTTAAAGTTGGAATTTTTTTGTAACTTGTAATCATGCAATTAATCAACAATACCATCCTTTTTGTAAAGAATCAATTAACCAATGCTGAAGGTGGGCATGACTGGTTTCATATTGAACGTGTATATAAAAATGCATTATTAATTGCTGAAGAAGAAGATTGTGATATCACAATTGTAAAACTAGGTGCGTTATTACATGATATTGCTGATTCAAAATTTCACGATGGTGATGAAAAGATTGGTCCAAAAACAGCAAGAATTTTTTTGGAATCACAAAATGTTTCAGAAGACATCATTTCACATGTAATTGCTATTATTGAAAATATTTCGTTTAAAGGCGGAAATTTTGAAAAGAAATTTAATTCCAAAGAGTTAGAAATCGTTCAAGATGCAGACCGATTGGATGCAATTGGTGCGATTGGAATTGCCCGCACTTTCAACTATGGCGGATTTAAAAATCGTCCATTGCACAATCCGAATATTCAGCCAAATTTGAATATGAGTAAAGAAGAATATAAAAACAGTGAATCGCCAACATTGAATCATTTTTACGAAAAACTATTACTTTTAAAAGATAAAATGAATACCGAAACAGGTAAAAAAATAGCGCAAAAACGCCATGATTTTATGATTACTTTTTTGGCTCAATTTTATGCTGAATGGGATGGGGAAATTTAATGTGCAGTTTTGAATTACTAAATATAAAAGCAGTTTTCATTTCTGAAAACTGCTTTTATATTTAAAATCTGTTTATTAATCTCAAAACTGAAATTGTAAACTTATTATACCACTCCTTGCGCTAACATTGCATCTGCTACTTTAACAAAACCTGCAATATTTGCTCCTTTTACATAATCTACATAGCCATCTTCATTTGTTCCATATTTTACACAAGATTCATGAATATCGCTCATGATTTTGAATAATCTTTGATCCACTTCTTCTGTAGTCCAACTTAAACGTAATGAGTTTTGCGACATTTCTAAACCAGATGTTGCTACTCCTCCAGCATTTGAAGCTTTTCCTGGAGCAAATAAGATTTTTGCTTTATGGAACTCTGCAATTGCTTCTGGTATTGAAGGCATATTAGCTCCTTCAGCAACACAAATACAACCGTTTTGCACTAATGCTTTAGCTTCTTCTCCGTTTAACTCGTTTTGCGTTGCACAAGGTAATGCAATATCACCTTTTACTTCCCAAGGACGTTTTCCAGCTACAAATTTAGCATTTGGATATTTTGTTACATAGTCTGAAATTCTACCATAGTTTACATTTTTAATTTCCATGATGTAAGCTAATTTCTCAGTATCAATTCCATCAGCATCATAAATATATCCCGATGAATCTGAAGCGGTAACAACTTTAGCACCCAATTGAGTTGCTTTTTCAATTGCATATTGAGCCACATTTCCAGAACCAGAAACAATTACTGTTTTCCCAGCAAACGTAGTGTTTTTAGTTGCCAACATACTTTGAGCAAAATATACCGTTCCATAACCCGTAGCTTCTGGACGAATTAATGAACCTCCAAAAGAAATTCCTTTACCCGTTAAAACTCCTGTAAACTCATTTCTTGTTTTTTTATACTGACCAAACATGTAACCTACTTCTCTACCGCCAACGCCAATATCTCCAGCAGGTACATCTGTATCTGCACCAATATGTTTCGCTAATTCTTGCATAAACGCTTGACAAAAACGCATAATTTCTGTATCTGATTTACCTTTAGGATCAAAGTTAGAACCTCCTTTTCCACCACCCATTGGCAATGTAGTTAAGCTGTTTTTAAACACTTGTTCAAACGCTAAAAATTTCAAAATACTTAAATTAACGGATGGATGAAAACGCAAACCTCCTTTATAAGGTCCAATCGCAGAATTCATTTGAATACGATAACCTTTATTAATTCTTGTTTTACCTGCATCATCTATCCAAGCAACTCTAAACATAACTACTCTTTCAGGCTCTACCATTCGCTCTAAAAGCATTTTGTTGTTGTATTTGTTGTTGTTCTCAATAAATGGAATTACTGCTTCAGCAACTTCATGAACTGCTTGTAAAAATTCAGGCTCGTTTGGATTTGTTTTTGCAACTTCTGCTACAAAGTCATTAATTTTTTGGATCATAATTGTTGTGTTGTTTTTGATGAATTATCAATAAAGTTAAAATTCGATTCAAAATTAAGTATTTTAACAATAAAAAATTATTAAATCATCAAAAAAATGATTGAAATTTTGGAAGTCAAATAAAAACCCAGAAAAAAATCTGGGTTTTTATCACTTTAAAATGAAACTTTTAAAAGTTGTTTTTTACATTTAATTGTCCTGAAAAAAACACAATATTATCAATATTAATTTCTTAGAGCGAAATTATTATTACTTTCACATGTATTAATTATCTACCTGGAAACGCTGCTTTTCTTTTTTCTAAAAATGCGGTAGTTCCTTCTTTAAAATCTTCAGTTCCAAAACTAGCACCAAAATTTTCAATTTCTACTTGGTATCCATTTACACCATCAATATAATTTGCATTTATAGCTTGAATTGCTTTTGCAATAGCAACACTAGAATTTTTAGTGATTTTAGCAGCTATTCCTTTTGTAAAATCTAATAATTCGGCTTTTGATACAACATGGTTTACTAAACCGTAGTTTTTAGCTGTTTCTGCATCAATCATTCCTGCTGTCATAATCATTTCCATGGCACGACCTTTTCCTACTAATTGTGCTAAACGTTGTGTTCCTCCATAACCTGGAATTACTCCTAAAGTTACTTCTGGCAATCCCATTTTTGCATTATCAGAAGCCACTCTAAAATGACACGACATGGCTAATTCTAATCCACCACCTAAAGCAAAACCATTAACGGCAGCAATTACCGGAGTGTCTAAATTTTGAACAAAATCAAATAATAAAGCTTGTCCTTCTGCAGCCAACTTTTCACCTTCTTCAACAGAAAAATTTGCAAATTCTGAAATATCAGCTCCAGCCACAAATGCTTTTTCTCCAGTTCCAATAATAATGATGGCTTTAACCGATTTGTCTTCGCTTAATGTTTTAAAACCATCATGTAATTCTTGTATAGTTTGTTTATTTAAAGCATTTAATTTTGTTGGTCTATTAATGGTAATAACCGCAATATTGTCTTGTTTTTCAATTAAAATGTTTTCCATTATAGTATGTTTATAGTTTATTTATTGGGAAAGAAACCAAAAATTCGGTTCCGTTGTTTAATTCCGTTTCAAAAGTAATTGTTCCATGGTAATTTTCAATAATATTTTTTATTATTGCTAAACCAAGTCCCATTCCGCTTGATTTGGTAGTGAATTTTGGCTCAAAAACTCGCGCCTGATTTTCTTCAGAAATTCCTTTTCCGTTATCTTTTACTGCAATTTTAACATAATTGTCTTGTCTAAAAACGGTTACGAAAACTAATTTGTTTTCTTGCTCTTCTGGAATAGCTTGAATGGCATTTTTAACCAAATTTGTTATCACACGAATTAATTGTGTTCGATCTAATTTGGCAATAATTTCTTCTTCTAATGCAGAAAATTGAATATAATTTTCATTAAAAATTTCCAATGCCATTTTAACAATATACACCACATTTAGCGTTTCATTTTGTTGTGCTGGCATGGTTGCAAAATTAGAAAATGCATTTGCTACTGCACTCATAGTGTCAATTTGTTGAAGAATTGTTTTTGTATAATCATCAAGCTTTTTTGACATATTTGGATCAGTAACATCAAACTTTCGTTGAAAACTTTGTACGGTTAAACGCATAGGCGTAAGTGGATTTTTAATTTCGTGCGCCACTTGTTTTGCCATTTCTCTCCATGCTTGTTCTCGTTCACTTTGTGCTAAAACAACAGCACTTTCTTCTAATTTATCCACCATATTATTATAGGAACGAACTAGTAAATTAATTTCCTTACTACCATCTTCTATAACAATTTTCTCGTTGCGTTGGTCTAATTGAGTTTGCTGAATTTTATCGCTAATAATTTTTAAAGATTTTGTAATATAACTTGATAAAAAATAAGATAACACAATAGAAATCAAAAACATAAATACATAAACTTGACCAAAACGTATTAAGAAATTTTGCACTTCATTGTCATAAAATTCAGTGTTTTCTTCGTAGGGCAAATTCAAAATTCCCATTGGTTTAAACTTGGTATCCTTTAAATAAGAATACGAAGAACGAAAGGATTGGTCTTCTACTTTTGAAAATTCAATATAACGTTTATCTAATGAAGATTGTATAATTTTTAAAGTAGAAGGATTAATTTTAGGTTTATCTTTATCCAGCTTAAAAATAGCTTTTGATGAAATTAACAGGTTGCCTTTTAAATCAAAGAAATTAATTTCCATGCTATGAATGTCTGCTAATTCAAATATTTTTTCTTTAAAAATTAGCGGAATGTTTTGTGTGTTTAGCGGATAGGTTGTTGTTTGTAGCACATAATTTATGTGTTCAGTAATAGCCGTTTCCTTGCGCTCTAAACGATCTTGATGGTATTCACGTGCCTCTTTTCTAAATTGATAAATAGAAACTGTAGCAATAAGTATTGACGCAATAAGTGTTAAGAATATCATGGATAAAAATATTCTTATTTGAAGTGAAAGATTTTTGATATTAAAAATTCTATCCATTAACTGTTTTGGTTCTTTTCTCTTATTTTTTTATAAAACTTGAATCCTAACATAATAACCATCGAAAAAACAAAAATTCCGATTACACCATAAATCCAATTGATGGCATTTTTTAAAATTACTAAAAAAACAACTGCAAATAGAATAATTGTAGCGCCTTCGTTCCAAATCCTGAAAAAATTACTTGATTTTTTTACTTCGTTACTCTGTAATTGCTTAAAAATTTGATGACATTTTAAATGATATAAATACAATAAAAACACAAAGGCTAATTTTACATGCATCCAAGGCTGTGTCATCCAAACTTTGCCTACTTCCGTAAAGAACAACATCCAAAAAGCAAAAACACTTGCTAAAACAGCACTTGGCCAAGTAATAATATACCATAATCGGTATTGCATTAATTGATATTGTTTAATCAAAATATCTTGTTCAGGTTGCGGCTTTTGTTTGGCTTCGGCATGATATACAAATAAACGAACAATGTAAAATAATCCCGCAAACCAAGTGATTACAAAGATTAAATGCAGTGATTTTAGATAGTTGTAAAGTTCCATTTCAGTTTTTGTTTCAGGTTTCAGGTTTCAGGTTGTTTATCGTTCTATGAACTTGAAACCTGAAACTTGAAACAATTTATTTATTCCATTCCTTAATCCAATTTGCCACCACACCACACCATTCGTCTTCATCGTTTAAACACGGAATTGCCATAAATTCCTCGCCACCATGATGCAAGAATTGTTCGTTAGCTTCCATTGCAATTTCTTCTAATGTTTCTAAACAATCTGCTACGAAAGCTGGCGTTACTACTGCTAATTTTTTAATTCCTTGCTCTGGCATTTTGTTGATTTCAACATCCGTGTAAGGTGTTAACCATTTATCTCCAGCTAATCGTGATTGAAAAGTTTGGCTGTATTTTCCTTCTGGAATTCCTAATAATTTTACTACTTGTTTGGTCGTTTCATAACATTGATGACGGTAGCAAAATTCGTGCGCTGGCGAAGGTGTGTTACAACAAGAACCATCAATTTTACAATGTGATTTAGTGACATCTGTTTTGCGAATATGACGTTTTGGAATTCCGTGATATGAAAACAATAAATGATCATAATCAAATCCTTCCAAATGTTTTTTAATAGAATTCGCCAAAGCCTGAATAAAATCAGGTTTATTATAAAACGCAGGAACATTTGTAATGGTCATTTCTGGAAAATGTTTCTGACGTAATTCTTCCGCCAAAACTAAAATAGTTGTTGTAGAAGCCATAGCATGTTGCGGATACAATGGTAAAAGCATTACTTCGTTAACACCTTGATCTTTTAATTCTTGCAATCCTTTTTGAATAGTTATAGTTCCATAACGCATCGCTAAAGACACTGGAACATCAACCATTTGTTTTACTTTTTGGTGCATTTTTTTAGAAATCACGATTAAAGGAGAACCTTCATCCGTCCAAATTCTAGCATAAGCTTCCGCTGATTTTTTAGGGCGCGTTTGCAAAATAATTCCTCTAACTAATAAAGCACGTAATAAGAACGGAACGTCTATTACGTATTTATCCATTAAAAATTCATCTAAATAAGGCTTAACATCTTTTGCTGTTGGGCTTTCTGGTGATCCTAAATTTACTAATAATACTCCTTTCATGTGGCAATTGTTTTTTTTATAAAAGTAATTAATTTGGCTTTCTTACTTTTTAAATTATCATTTTTTTATTTATAGTTTGATATACGAAATTGATATCAAGTGGTTTTATACATTGGTGTTCAAATTCATTAAATATTTTTTTGGTGTAGTACCAAATTTCTTTTTAAAAGCGGCAATAAAATGACTTCCTGTGCTGTATCCGATTTTTAAACCTACTTCATTTACATTGTAGGAACCACTATCTAACAATTGGCGGGCATAATCCATTTTGTATTCAAACAAAAATCCATAAACCGTGTCGCCATAAATTTGTTTGAAACCCATTTTTAATTTTTTCAAACTTAATCCAACTTGCTCCGATAATTCTTCTAATCCTGGTGGTTCTGCCATGTTAGAAATCATAATTTCTTTAGCTTTTTTAATTTTTAATACATTTTCTTCATCTATTAAAAACGGACATTGTTCGGCATTTGGGTCTTCGGAACGATTAAAATACAAACTCAATAATTCGTACCCTTTTCCTTTATAGTATAAGTTTTTAATGAACGAATTAAGGTTGTAATGAAACAATTGACTCAACACAATTGCCATTGACGGACTGATATCATTCTCTTTGTAGTATTTCTTATCTTTATTATCTTCACTCAAAAACGGAATATGTTCTGCTTGGGATGAAAACAAACCATGAAACTTTTTTATAGATATAATGGCCGAAACAATCCA
>JBIKZB010000145.1:0-5019 GCA_044354955.1 Flavobacterium sp.
GTTTATCGGTTAATAAATGATTACTTTAGTACTGTCTCGAAAAAAGAAAAGAAGAGTCCACACGTTCTTAGGCATTCCTTTGCAACACATTTGTTGAATAATGGAGCCGATTTAAATTCCGTAAAAGAGTTGTTGGGACATGCTAGTTTGTCGTCTACTCAAATTTATACGCACAGCAGTTTAGCAGAGCTAAAAAAAGTATATCAAGAGGCGCATCCTAGAAATAAAAAATAACTCATTGTATAATCATTTTAATCAATTTAGAATTATGAAAGTTAATGTGCAAGCAGTAAATTTTAATGTAGACAAGAAGTTACTAGATTTCATTCAAGAACGAATGAATAAATTGGAAAAATATTATGATAAAATAGTTTCGTCTGATATTTTTTTAAGACTTGAAAACACGAGTGATAAAGAAAATAAAACAGTAGAGATAAAAATTAATGTTCCTGGTGACGAATTTGTAGTAAAAAAAACAGCTAAAAGTTTTGAAGAAGGGGTAGATTTATCTGTTGATTCTTTGGAACGTGTAATTTTAAAACGAAAAGAAAAATTAAAAGCAAACTCATAAAAATAAAAAAAATACAAAAAATGTTTTGATTCAAAAATAAATTATATACATTTGCAGTCCGTTAGAAATAGCGGACTTTTTATATTTAAGTTGCCGGTGTAGCTCAGCTGGCTAGAGCAGCTGATTTGTAATCAGCAGGTCGTGGGTTCGAGTCCCTCCATCGGCTCAAAGTTTAAGCAACTAAATGTAAAAGGTTTGGGGAGATACTCAAGCGGCCAACGAGGGCGGACTGTAAATCCGCTGACTACGTCTTCGCAGGTTCGAATCCTGCTCTCCCCACGAGATTTTGAATTTAGAAAGAAGGATTTGGTTTTCTGAATTCTGAAAGCTAACTTCTGAATACACAAAAGCCGGTGTAGCTCAGGGGTAGAGTGCTTCCTTGGTAAGGAAGAGGTCACGGGTTCAATTCCCGTCATTGGCTCTTAAAAAAGTTTATTTTTTGAACACTAATATATAACTAAGATTAAATTATTAAATCATGGCAAAAGAAACCTTTGATCGTTCGAAGCCCCATTTAAATATTGGAACTATCGGACACGTTGACCACGGTAAAACTACGTTAACAGCTGCAATTACTAAAGTATTAGCTGATGCTGGTTTATCAGAAGCAAAATCATTTGATCAAATTGATAATGCTCCAGAAGAAAAAGAAAGAGGTATTACTATTAATACATCTCACGTAGAATATTCTACAGCTAACCGTCACTACGCTCACGTTGACTGTCCAGGTCACGCGGATTACGTTAAGAACATGGTTACAGGTGCTGCTCAAATGGACGGTGCTATCTTAGTAGTTGCTGCTACAGATGGTCCTATGCCACAAACAAGAGAGCACATCCTTTTAGGTCGTCAAGTAGGTGTGCCTAGAATGGTTGTATTCATGAACAAAGTGGATATGGTTGATGATGCTGAATTATTAGAATTAGTAGAAATGGAAATTAGAGATTTATTATCTTTCTATCAATATGATGGAGATAATGGTCCAGTTATCCAAGGTTCTGCTTTAGGTGGATTGAATGGTGATCCAAAATGGGTTGCTACTATCATGGAATTAATGGAAGCTGTTGACAACTGGATTGAATTACCAGTTCGTGACGTTGAAAAACCTTTCTTAATGCCAGTTGAAGACGTATTTACAATTACTGGTCGTGGAACTGTTGCTACAGGTCGTATCGAAACAGGAGTTGCTAATACAGGAGATCCAGTTGAAATCATCGGTATGGGTGCTGATAAATTAACTTCTACAATTACAGGAGTTGAGATGTTCCGTAAAATCCTTGATAGAGGTGAAGCTGGTGATAACGTAGGTTTATTATTAAGAGGTATCGCTAAAGAAGATATCAAAAGAGGAATGGTTATCGTTAAACCAGGATCTGTTAAACCACACGCTCACTTCAAAGCTGAGGTGTATATCTTGAAAAAAGAAGAAGGTGGACGTCACACTCCATTTCACAATAACTACCGTCCTCAGTTTTATGTACGTACAACTGACGTAACGGGTACTATTTCTTTACCAGCTGGTGTAGAGATGGTTATGCCTGGTGATAACTTAACTATTGATGTTACTTTGTTAAGTCCTATCGCTTTATCAGTAGGTTTACGTTTCGCTATCCGTGAGGGTGGTAGAACAGTAGGTGCTGGTCAGGTTACTGAAATTTTAGACTAATTATAAGTCAATAATAATTAAACCAGCAGTTTTTTGCTGCTGGTTTTTTAACAAACGGGCGTAGTACAAGGGCTAGTATAGTGGTCTCCAAAACCATTGATGGGGGTTCGAATCCCTCCGCCCGTGCAAATAATGATTCAAATGACAAAAGTAGTTAATTACATATCTGAAGCTTTTCATGAATTGAAAACTAATGTTACTTGGCCAATTTGGGCTGATGTTCAACGTTTAACAATTATTGTAGCCGTATTTTCAATTGTTTTCGCCTTATTAACATGGGGTGTTGATGAATTGTTTGTAAAAGCACTTGAAGGTTTTTTTAACATTTTAAAATAATACCTAAAGTATGTCTGATAATAATGTTAATAAATGGTATGTAGTAAGGGCTGTAAGTGGTCAGGAAAACAAAGTTAAGGCTTACATTGAAACTGAAACAGCTAGATTAGGGATGGCTGATTATATTTCTCAAGTGCTTGTTCCTACTGAAAAAGTTGTTACTGTGCGTGATGGAAAAAAAATAGCAAAGGATAAAGTATACTTTCCTGGCTATATTATGATTGAAGCTAACTTAACGGGCGAAATACCACATATTATCAAATCTATTCCAGGTGTTATTGGTTTTTTAGGAGAAACTAAAGGTGGAGATGCTGTGCCGTTAAGACAATCTGAAGTCAACAGAATGTTAGGTAAAGTTGATGAATTATCAGTTAAAGTTGATAATGTTGCTATACCGTATACCATTGGTGAAACTATAAAAGTTGTAGATGGTCCTTTCAATGGTTTTAATGGAACTATTGAAAAAATAAATGAAGAAAAGCGTAAACTTGAAGTAATGGTTAAAATTTTCGGAAGAAAAACACCTTTGGAATTGAGTTTTATGCAAGTTGAAAAAGTATAATTTTCGTTACATATATAAATCACATCAATCGCTTCCAATTGATAGATGTGCTAAATTTTTTTAAAAATGGCAAAAGAAGTTAGTAAAGTAGTTAAACTACAAGTTAAGGGAGGTGCAGCGAATCCATCGCCACCGGTTGGACCTGCTTTGGGGGCTGCTGGGGTTAACATCATGGAGTTTTGTAAGCAATTTAATGCTAGAACTCAAGATAAACCTGGCAAAGTTTTACCAGTACAAATTACTGTGTATAAAGACAAGTCTTTTGACTTTGTTGTTAAAACGCCACCTGCTGCAATTCAATTATTAGAGGCAGCAAAATTAAAGTCTGGTTCTGGTGAACCAAACCGTAAAAAAGTTGCAAGTGTTACTTGGGACCAAATTAAAGCTATTGCTGAAGACAAAATGGCCGATCTAAATGCATTTACATTAGAGAAAGCTATGAGTATGATTGCAGGTACAGCTAGATCTATGGGTATAACAGTAACAGGGAATGCTCCTTTTTAATCGTTAAAAGAATTAGACAATGGCAAAATTGACAAAAAAGCAAAAAGAGGCTGCAGCAAAAATTGAAAAGAATAAACTTTATAGTTTAAAAGATGCTTCTGCATTAATTAAACAAGTTGCTTCTGCAAAATTTGATGAGTCTGTTGATATCGCAGTTAAATTAGGGGTAGATCCTAGAAAAGCGAATCAAATGGTAAGAGGGGTTGTAACATTACCTCACGGAACTGGTAAAGATGTAAGAGTATTAGCATTAGTTACTCCAGATAAAGAAGCTGAAGCTAAAGCTGCTGGTGCAGACCACGTAGGTTTAGATGATTATCTTCAAAAAATCAAAGATGGTTGGACAGATATTGATGTAATCATCACTATGCCAGCTGTTATGGGTAAATTAGGTCCATTAGGACGTGTTTTAGGACCAAGAGGTTTAATGCCAAACCCTAAAACAGGTACTGTAACAATGGATGTAGCTAAAGCTGTTGCTGAAGTAAAAGCTGGTAAAATCGATTTCAAAGTTGATAAAACTGGTATCGTTCATGCAGGAATAGGTAGAGTATCTTTTGATGCTGATAAAATCTATGAAAATGCACACGAAATCGTTCAAACATTAATCAAATTAAAACCAACTGCAGCTAAAGGTACATATATTAAGTCTATTCACTTATCTTGTACAATGAGTCCTGCAATTGCTTTAGATCCTAAAGCAGTATAATTGGTAGTTAAAAATTTTTAGTATGACTAGAGAAGAAAAATCAATCGCGATTAAAGATTTAACTGCACAGTTAGCGGATGTTAATGTTATCTATTTAGCAGACATTTCAGGACTAGATGCAGATACTACTTCAAACTTAAGAAGAGCTTGTTTTAAAGCAGGTATTAAATTAGAAGTTGTGAAGAATACATTACTTGAAAAAGCAATGCAAGCTTCAGATAGCGACTTTGGTGATTTATCTACAGTTCTTAAAGGAAATACTTCTATGTTTATTGCTGATACAGCTAATGGGCCAGCAAAAATCATTAAAGAATTCCGTAAGAAAGGTGACAAACCACTTTTTAAAGGAGCTTATATTAACCAAGAAATTTATATCGGTGACAACTTATTAGACAGCTTAGTAGCTATCAAGTCTAAAGAAGAAGTTATTGGAGAAATCATTGGATTATTACAATCTCCTGCTCAAAGAGTTATTGCAGCTCTTAAAAATCAACCTAACAAGGAAGAAGGAGCAGAATAATAAGTACGCACATAATAAATTATATTTTTACAAAACATTTTAAACGATAGAAAAAATGGCAGATTTGAAACAATTCGCAGAACAATTAGTTAACTTAACAGTTAAAGAAGTTAACGAATTAGCAACAATATTAAAAGATGAGTATGGTATC
>JBIKZB010000146.1:0-5014 GCA_044354955.1 Flavobacterium sp.
CGGGCGTTTCAATAAACATAACTCACATAGAACTTTATTTAAATTATGTTGGAATTAATTCTTGGAACCGTTTTTCTTGTTTACATCCTGTTCATCGGGCAACTGATTTATGGATTTAATCGAATGAAACGCTTTTCTAAAAAGGAATTCACTCCAAAAACATCTTTTACCATTGTAGTTCCGTTTCGAAATGAAAAAGAGAATTTTCCGAATTTATTGCATTCGATTTCCTTATTGAATTATCCGAAGGAATTAGTAGAAGTGATTTTGGTGGATGATGAATCTGAAGAAGTGTTCAGTGTTCAGCATTCAGTGTTCAGTTTGAAAGTAATTAAGAACGAAAGAAAATCAAATTCACCAAAGAAAGATGCTATTGAAACTGCAATACAAATAGCCAAAAATGATTGGATTATTACTACTGATGCGGATTGTTTGGTTCAGAAAGATTGGTTAACTATTTACGACCAATACATTCAGGAAAATGAAGTTGAAATGGTAGCTTCTGGCGTTTGTTATATTCCGAAAAATGGTTTTTTATGCGCTTTTCAGAATTTAGATTTCTTGAGTTTACAAGGCGCTACGATTGGAAGCTTTGGAATCAACCAACCTTTTATGTGCAATGGTGCTAATTTCGCTTATTCCAAACAATTTTTCAAGGAATTAAACGGTTTTCAAGGAAATGAAAACATTGCTAGCGGTGATGATGTTTTTTTATTACAAAAAGCAATTTCTTTTGCCCCAAAGAGAATTGGGCTTTTATTGGCTAAAGAAAGTATTGTTGCTACAAAAGCTGTTGTAACTTGGTCTGAATTGTTTCAACAACGGGTTCGCTGGGCTTCGAAAAGCACCGGTTATTCATCGATTTATGGAAAGTTGTTAGCGCTTGTGGTTTTTGGTGGAAATTTGACTTGGATAGTAAGTTTTTTACTTTGGTTAATTGGATTTTTAGACCAAAATATTTTCATGCTTTTTGTTGCTTTGAAATTCCTAATCGATTTTATTTTGCTCTATAAAACCGCTAATTTCTTCGAATCGAAATTACAATATGTGTTGGCGAGTAGTTTGTTGTATCCGTTTTTTAGTGTTTCGGTGGCTGTGTATTCTTTGGTTGGGAAATATAGTTGGAAAGGGAGAAACTTTAAAAAATAATTAGCTCGAAAAGACTATTGATTTGGAACGCTGATGACACAGATAAAACGGATTTTCACAGATTATTTAACCGCAAACTTGTCATGCTGAAAGCATCTCTTTCATGTTTAAAATTAAATTTTTGAATTTGATTTTTGAGTTTGTAATTGTACTTGATTTTGTTCTTGCTTATTTCTCCATTTTGATAATTACTGGAAGTACAAATTGTGTTTTTACTTTTACGCCTCTTTTTATTGCGGGCTCTACTTTTGGAAAATCGGATAATCTTGACATTAAAATGCTATCGATTTTGGTTTTATCTACTAAAGCAATACTGTCGTTTGTATATTGTGTTTCAAATTGCAAACTGGAATCAGTATTTATTGTAATTTTTACGTTGATGGTATCGATTTTTGGGTATTCAATTCGTAATGTATCAATCCCAATTCTTTCCTGAATGGTTTGTGCCATATAATCGAAGAAACATTGTTTTTTTATTGCTGCATCTTTAATCGTATCGCATTGCAAAACCGATGGAAATTCATCCACTTCGTCCCAATTGATTTTTTTTAATTCTTGTTCTAATAATTCTTTCTCATCCGGCACTTGTTTTTCAAAGTATTGGCAAGATTGAATAGCTAAAAGCAAAAAAAGTAGCTGAATTGTTTTTTTCATATTATTCTTCCATCTGAAACATTACAGGGATTGCATAAGTAATAGTAACTGGTTTTCCATCACAATTAGCAGGAATGGCTTTTGGCAAGGATTTTATAATGCGAACTGCCTCTTCTTCTAAAATTAGACCATTTTTCGGACCTAAGACATCTTTAATTTGTGGGTTCCCTTCTTTATCAATTATAAAATAAACCATCACTCTTCCTTGCAATTCGTGATCCATTGCAAATTCAGGATATCTAAATTTTTTATAAATATGCTTTCGTATGTAATCATTAAATGGCACTTGTTCTTCAAGTCCTGTAGTAAGATTTTTGACTTTGTAGTATGGTAATTCTTGAGAAGTACATTTTGTAAAACCTAAATCATCTTCTTTTACAACTGTGGTTGTAATTTTAGATTTCTCAATAGAATCGGCTTGTTTTTTTTCTTGTTTGGCAATTTTACTTTCCTGAACACGAACTAAATAAGCATCCCATTCAATTTTTTTGCGCTCGTCTGATTCTTTTTTATGCCTTGCCAATTCTTTTAAACGATCTTGGGTTGACAAATTTTTGTCTTGAGCAACAGCCGTGTTAACCACTAAAAAAGAAATAAAAAGTAAAAAAACAAATCTCATTGCAAATCAATTAAGTAAAATGTATGAAACAAAGTTATAAATTTGTTAGACAATAACTAAAAATCTTATGGAATACTTTTTACTGATTTTGGGTTTACTTTTGATGCTAGTGGGAATTATTGGCAGTTTTTTACCTGCTTTACCCGGACCACCTATTAGTTGGGTTGGAATTTTATTGCTTTATTTTTGTCCAGGAATGGAAACAAATTATTGGTTGCTTGGCATTACATTAGTAATTGCGATAGTAATTGGCGTATTAGATTATGTGATTCCAGCAAAAGGCACGAAGTATTTTGGTGGCAGTAAATATGGGATTTGGGGAACGAATATAGGTTTGGTCGTTGGCTTATTCTTTCCTCCTTTTGGATTTTTAATTGGCCCTTTTTTAGGTGCCTTGATAGGCGAACTTATTTACAATTCCAACGAAGGAAAACGCGCTTTTAAAGCAGCATTAGGCTCGCTTTTAGGTTTCTTAGCAGGAACGTTTATTAAGTTTTTAGTGAGTTTACTATTCTTAGGCGTTTTCTTTGTTGTAGTTTGGCAGAACAGAGAGGTTTGGTTTTGATAGCCTGAACAGAATACTAATTACCTCTCTTTGTGCGCACAGATTACAAATCTGCGCTATAGACCGTGGAACATATCCGAGTGGTTGGGATTTAGTCATTACTATTTTGGCATATTTTCAATGTCTTCTCTTGAAAACCCTGCTTTTAATATTAAAATAGTATCGGTTATTTTTTCATCAAGATAAATTCTATTTACCTTTGGGTTCTTAGTAGAATAAATTACTTTGAAAAATTCTCCAATTTTTTCACCTTTATCATCCCTCGGAGAATCTGAGCCAAATAATTTATTTTTGGCATAGAATCCAAATCTTAAATATGGTCTGCCTCCAGCACCTTTAAATTTTGTAATCCTTCCTATTGTTTCAAGACCATTTTTTTCAATCTCTTGATCATATTTATTTCCCTCATAAAGATTATACATAATCCAAAAAACAACTAAAGCAAAAGCGATATAATTAAAATATTTAGTTTTCATTTATTCATTTATTTGTAATACGATTCCAAACTTCTTCTACCAAACTCTCACGCCAGAATCCTTTAACATTTTATATTTTTCAATCACAAACGAAAATAAGAGTAATCTTATTGTTTTCCTAAATTTTGAGCATAAAAAAAGCCCTCAATTAAGAGCATTTTAACTTATTTTAAAAATCGAAAAGTATAAAAATCAAAAAAGCCTTGCATAAATGCAAAGCTTTCCATTGGTCTAACTACTAAACCTTGTGGTACTTTCGTACCTAAACAACACAACTATTTTAAATATTTTAAGAGGGCAAAAAAGCCTTTCTTTTACGAAAGGCTTCCTCTTTACTGGCGGTCTGGACGGGACTCGAACCCGCGACCCCATGCGTGACAGGCATGTATTCTAACCAACTGAACTACCAAACCAGTGCTTGATTGCGAGTGCAAATATACTACGCTTTTTCATTCCTGCAAATATTTTTGCAAAAAAAATTAAACTTTTTTCAGTGTTTTCAGCCAAACTTTTGTTTTTCAACCAAATAGGTTAGTAAAATTTTTTCAAAATTTTCATCCACAGAAACCGGCACATAACGTATTTGATATTGCATACACGTTGCTTGTACCGTTTTAAAATAATCCTGTACTCTTTTTTGATACAATTCTTGAGTGTTTTCTGCAAATAAATTGATTTCTTCTCCTGTTTCTACATCAATAAATTTACGAGGCGTATTATCAAAACTGAAATTTAATTCTGTTTTTTTATCATACACATGAAAAACCACCACTTTGTGTTTATTATGTTTTAAATGCTGTAATGCTTTGAAAATTTTATCATTGTTTTCTTCCGACCCTTCGGAATGAAACATATCCGTAAACAAAATCACCATAGAACGACGGTGAATATTTTCTGCAATTTGATGCAAAAAAGTTACGGTATCGGTTGTTCTAGTGGTTTTGTTTTGTGATAAAACTTCTTCCAGCTTGCTTAAAATCATACGATGATGGCGATCGCTTCCTTTTTCTGGCGAATAATATTCGTAAGTATCCGAATAAACACTCAATCCAACTGCATCGCGCTGCTTTTTAAGTAAATTCATCAAAACCGCTGAAGCCAAAACCGAAAAACCAATTTTATTTTCATAAAATGGTTGATTATCTTTTAATTTTGGATAATGCATTGAAGACGAATTATCGATTATCAAATGACAACGCAAATTGGTTTCTTCTTCGTAGCGCTTGGTATATAATCTATCCGTTTTAGCGTATAATTTCCAATCGATATGTTTCGTACTTTCTCCTGGATTATAGATTTTATGTTCGGCAAACTCAGCTGAAAATCCATGAAAAGGCGATTTGTGCATTCCAGAAATAAATCCTTCGACAATTTGGTTAGCCAAAAGTTCTAAATGCTCAAAACTGGATATTTTTTCTATTTGAGATTCTAAATTCATATCGTAAAGATAGAAAAATATTTTTAAAATGGGACGCGGATGAAACGGATTCGCTGAGGCGAAACGCAGATAAAAACGAATTTCTTAAATGAACTCCACAAAGTGATACAGTT
>JBIKZB010000147.1:0-4996 GCA_044354955.1 Flavobacterium sp.
AAGATGCCTGTGACAGATAATTTAATTGAGTACGCTGTAACATTGGTTAGTAAAACACGTCCAGATAATCCACTCTCAAACGAATTTGTAAAAACGTATATCGATTGGGGTGCTGGTCCTCGTGCGTCGCAAAATTTAATTTTAGCGGCTAAAACCAATGCCGCATTTAATGGGAAATTTTCGCCTGATATAGAAGATGTAAAAGCGGTTGCAACTGGAATTCTTCGTCACAGAATCGTGAAAAATTATAAAGCAGATGCCGAAGGTATTACTGAAGAAGATATTATTAAAAAGCTGTTTTAATGCTTTTAAAGTATCATCTATAAGTCTTATTTTTAATAACAAAATGTAACAGAATTAAATACTAAAGTATTTTTATATCTTAGATTTTATAATTGAATTTAAGTGTTTTAAAGGCTTTTTAAACCTATTGTGTATAGAAATTAAATTCTTAAACTTCATTCTATTGTTATGTTTGGCTTACAAGTTGATTTAAATAAACGTTATCATGGTTTAGATTTAGCAAGAGCAATAGCAATTTGTTTAGTGGTTTTTGCTCACAGTCTTTGGATTAGTGATTTCTATCCAGAAATAGTAAGCTGGTTGATGGGATTAAGCGGCACCATTGGTGTTGAAATTTTTTTTGTAATTAGTGGGTTTTTAATTGGTAGAATAGTTTTGCGCTTACTTGAAGATGAAGACTTTTCACTTGCTACAATAATTGAATTTCTTAAAAGACGCTGGTTTAGAACCTTACCTAATTATTATTTAATTTTATTTTATTTGTTAATGTTTTATTATGGTGGCTTGTCTATCATAAAATACCTGAACAGCTATATCTTTATTTTGTTTATCTGCAAAATATGACTAAAACTTCGCCTGATTTTTATAGAGTTTCATGGAGTTTAGCGGTAGAACAGTTTTGTTATATTATAGGTCCATTTTTTCTTTTGTTGTTAGTTAAAGTTTTTCCTAAATCTAAAAGACGTCATTTGTTTTTATGGATGAGTTTTTTTATGATTTTCGTTTTTTTTTGCACACGTCTTTATTTTAATTATACTCATGATTTACAATCAATCACTGACTGGAATCAGTCTTTGAGAAAAGTTACAATTTATCGTTTAGATGCCATTTATTATGGCTTTATTTGTATTATTTGTATTCTCGAAAAAAAATTGATAAAAAGTGGAATAAACCTCTACTGATATTGGGTTTGACAGGAATATTTATCTTGCATATTTTTATTTTTGCAATAGGGGTAAGAGCAGAAGAGTTTCAGTTTTTTTTCACGGTTTTATATTTGCCAATTAATTCGATAGTTATTTGTTTTATTATACCTTATTTGGTTGAATTAAGGCTTAAAGAAACTTTGTTTTTAAAATTTATAGCTACTTTGAGTATAATATCTTATAGTATCTTATAGTATTTACTTGTTACATTACACCGCAATTTTACACACCTTAAAAGTGATTTTTCCTTCAGAAGAACTTAGAGGAATTCAATTGTTAGGCTATACTTTGTTTTATTGGTTTGTTGTTCTGGTGTTATCCTATTTATTATACCGCTATTTTGAAAAACCAATGACAAGTTTGCGAGAGAAAAACAAGGTCTAATTATGAAAATCTTAAAATTAGCCTTTGTTTTTTGTTAATTTATTAAAAGTTTAATTTTAAATTATTAAATATTTAATATTTCTTAAATATTCTTATTTTTATTGAAAAATAATCAGTAAAATAGAATCTTTATAAATAATAATTCTTTTAATAAGCGTATTTATTAAAAATTTTTAAATTTGATTAAGATTCATTAAATTTGTAGCACAAAATAAAATAAACACTAATTATATAAAAGTATGTCATTAGATAACAACACAAATCTTTATAAAGAATATCTTAAAGAAATTGAAGAACGTAAAACTCAAGGACTTCATCCAAAACCTATTGATGGGGCTAATTTGTTAAACGAAATCATCTCTCAGATTAAAGATACTACCAACGCTGATCGCGAAGATTCTCTTAAGTTTTTTATTTACAACATAGTTCCAGGAACTACTCCTGCGGCTGCTAAAAAAGCTGAATTTTTAAAAGAAATTATTCTTGGCGAATCTGTAGTTAAAGAAATTTCTACTGCTTTTGCATTTGAGTTATTATCTCATATGAAAGGCGGACCTTCTATTAAAGTTTTATTAGATTTAGCTTTAGGAAATAATGAGTCAATTGCTAAAGATGCAGCGGAAGTTCTTAAGACACAAGTTTATCTTTATGAAGCAGATACTGACCGCTTAGCAGCTGCTTATAAAAATGGTAGTGTAATAGCTAAAGATATTTTGGAAAGTTACGCAAAAGCTGAGTTTTTTACTAAACTTCCAGAAGTAGCTGAAGAAATTAAAGTTGTAACTTTTATAGCTGGAGAAGGTGATATTTCAACCGATTTACTTTCACCAGGTAATCAAGCGCATTCACGTTCAGATCGAGAATTGCATGGAAAATGTTTTATTTCACCAGCTGCACAACAAGGAATTGAAGCGCTTAAAGCTCAACATCCAGATAAAAGTGTGATGTTGATTGCTGAAAAAGGTACTATGGGTGTTGGTTCATCTAGAATGTCTGGTGTAAATAACGTAGCACTTTGGTCAGGTAAACAAGCAAGTCCGTATGTTCCTTTTATTAATATTGCGCCTATTGTTGCTGGAACAAATGGTATTTCTCCAATTTTCCTTACTACAGTTGATGTAACGGGTGGTATTGGAATCGACTTGAAAAACTGGGTTAAAAAAACAGATGCAAACGGAGAATTAGTTCGTGATGCTAATGGGGATCCAATTTTAGAGCAAGTGTATTCGGTAACAACTGGAACAGTTTTGACTATCAATACTAAAACAAAAAAATTATACAGTGGTGATCATGAATTGATTGATATTTCAAGATCATTTACACCTCAAAAAATGGAATTCATCAAAGCTGGTGGTTCATATGCTATTGTTTTTGGAAAAAAATTACAAACGTTTGCTTCAAAAATGTTAGGTATTGCTATTGTGCCCGTATTTGCTTCTTCTAAAGAGGTTTCAATAGCTGGACAAGGATTAACAGCGGTAGAAAAAATATTTAATAAAAATGCAGTAGGAAATACTCCAGGTAAAGTTTTACATGCTGGATCTGATGTACGTGTAACTGTAAATATTGTAGGTTCACAAGATACAACGGGTTTAATGACTTCTCAGGAGTTAGAGTCTATGGCTGCTACAGTAATTTCACCTATTGTTGATGGTGCATACCAATCGGGATGTCATACAGCTTCAGTTTGGGACAATAAATCAAAAGCAAACATTCCAAGATTGATGAAGTTTATGAATGATTTTGGTTTGATTACAGCTCGTGATCCTAAAGGTGTTTATCCTGCAATGACAGATGTTATTCATAAAGTTTTGAATGATATTACAGTTGATGAATGGGCTATTATTATTGGTGGCGATTCACATACTAGAATGTCTAAAGGGGTTGCATTTGGTGCGGATTCAGGAACGGTAGCTCTTGCTTTAGCAACTGGTGAAGCTTCAATGCCTATTCCAGAATCAGTAAAAGTGACTTTTAAAGGTCATATGGAAAATTATATGGATTTCCGTGATGTTGTTCATGCTACTCAGTCGCAAATGTTACAGCAGTTTGGTGGAGAAAATGTATTCCAAGGTAGAATTATTGAAGTGCATATTGGTACACTTACCGCTGACCAAGCATTTACCTTTACAGATTGGACTGCAGAAATGAAAGCTAAAGCTTCAATTTGTATTTCGGAAGACGCTACATTAATCGAATCTTTGGAAATTGCTAAAGGAAGAATCCAGATTATGATTGATAAAGGCATGGATAATGAAAAGCAAGTTTTAAAAGGATTAATCAATATCGCAAATAAAAGGATTGCTGAAATTAAATCAGGTGAAAAACCTGCATTAACGCCAGATGCTAATGCTAAGTATTATGCTGAAGTGGTAATCGATTTAGATATTATTAATGAACCAATGATTGCTGATCCAGATGTTAATAATGCTGACGTTTCAAAACGTTATACGCATGATACAATTCGACCACTTTCATTTTATGGAGGAACCAAAAAAGTAGATCTTGGATTTATTGGTTCATGTATGGTTCATAAAGGAGATATGAAAATTTTAGCGCAAATGCTTAAAAATGTAGAAGCGCAAACAGGTAAAGTTGAATTCAAAGCACCTTTAGTAGTCGCTCCACCTACCTATAACATTGTAGATGAATTAAAAGCGGAAGGTGATTGGGAAGTTTTAAGAAAATATTCAGGCTTCGAATTTGATGATAATGCTCCAAAAGCAGCAGCTCGTTCGGAATACGAAAACATGTTGTATTTAGAACGTCCAGGTTGTAATCTATGTATGGGTAACCAAGAAAAAGCTTCTAAAGGTGATACCGTTATGGCAACTTCGACTCGTTTGTTTCAAGGTAGAGTTGTGGAAGATTCTGAAGGTAAAAAAGGTGAATCTTTACTTTCATCTACGCCTGTGGTGGTGTTGTCAACAATTTTAGGAAGAACTCCAACAATTGAAGAATATAAAAAAGCTGTAGAAGGTATTAATTTGACACAGTTTGCACCATCACATAAGTTATTAGTGAATAATTAATAAACTAGTGAATTATATATAAGATAAAGCCTAAGTCGTAATTGATTTAGGCTTTTTTTACGAATGTTTGTATTCTTTTGAGAAATATATTTGACTTTAAAATAATGTTAAATCTCCCTGTTTTAAAGGAGTTTTTTTTAACTTGCAATCCTTAAATTAACTGCAATCCATATAAACTTATTCAAAATGAAGGCTATACAAATTATATTTTTATTATTTTTCCTCGGTTCTAGCTTTGTTTATTCGCAAAAGACGATTAAACACACTGTAGTAGAAGGAGAATCTATTTATTCTATTGCTAAAAAATATAAGGTTAGTGAGTCTGATATTTATGAATTAAATCCCAAATCA
>JBIKZB010000148.1:0-4991 GCA_044354955.1 Flavobacterium sp.
ATTATTATCTACGTAAAATCCATTCAAAATGAGTGTAATAGAAAGAAAACTGAAAGACCGTAGTGGTTCAGTTTGCGAAATTAGTGGTACGGAACATGACTTAGTTGTATATGTATTGCCACCAACCAATGAAAGAACGGTTGAAAATAGTGTGTTAATTGCAAAACACCTAAAAGACCAAATTGAGAACCCAGAAACTACCGATGAAAAAGACTGGAGAGGTTTATCGGAAAGTATGTGGAGTGAGCATTTACCTGTTCAAATTGTATCATGGAGAATGTTAGCGCGTTTAAAAAATACCGATTTATTAGAGATGATGTATCTTGATGAAGAGGCTTTAGAATGGGCAAAAGCAACGGGTGAAGGTGAAGAAGAAGACGAAAATAAAATTGTACATAAAGACAGCAACGGTGTAACCTTATTAGATGGGGACTCAGTTGTACTAATTAAAGATTTAGATGTAAAAGGCGCTACTTTTACCGCAAAACGTGGAGCTGCCGTGCACAATATTAAATTAGTTTGGGATGATGCGAACCTTATTGAAGGTAGAGTAGAAAACCAAAGTATTTATATTTTGACACAATATGTGAAGAAAACGAAGTAACCTTTTTGTCATTCTGAACTCGTTTACTTCGTCAGTTCGCAAGCTCGGGTCAGAATCTAAAAAGAGAAGCTGAAACAAGTTCAGCTTGACAGAATGATATACAAAACCCTGCAAATTTGATTTGTGGGGTTTTTTCTATTTCCTGCAAGGTCTTTTTGACCTTGTAAGTATAATTTGTATACTACTTAAAAATAGATAAAATTATTTCAGTAGCTTTGTTTTGAAGTAGCTTGTAGGCACTGAATGCAATTCCGCGCGATCGGATTTCGGGCGGGAGCGGGGAAGAAATGAGTACCAAAAATCAAAATTAACAACAAATCAAAAAATTATTTATCTTTGAATTATTAACTAAATACTCTCTTAGGAAAAGTTCACTTTAGTTTGAATAAGTACATAACAGATATATTAAACAAAATAAGGTAAATAATAATTATGAAATACATCAAATATTTTAGTCCTTTTTATTCAAAAAACAAGAAAGATTATTACATAAAAAAAATACATATTGAAACACTTAATAAAATACAAGATATATTAACTGATAAATTGGAATATTCATCAAGAGGCATACTTGATTTGAGTTTTGACAAAAATATTTACCAAAAAACACTTTTTTTTAATTACATAAAATATGGTGTGTTAAACTTTTTACCTCCTAAATATATTAATCTTCTAAAAAGAGTTTTAGATGATCAAAGTTATCCAGGATATCAAAATGAAGTTAAAGAACTTTATGATTTTATTTCAAAATTAAAAACAGATTATGAAGTAGATGTTAAAGTTTTAAGAAATAAAATAAAAATCTATCCTTTTATTGGATAAATAAAATATTAATTTTTTATGATTAAAAGCATATTAATAGGTTTAATACCTCCTAGTACTATTATTTTTAGTGGTTGGATTCGCTTACTGTTTTCATTGATATCAATTAGATTTGGAACTGGAATACCTTTCTTGTACTTTTTAATTGGAGTTTCATTTGGAATAGGTGATTATTACAAAAATTTCACTTCATATTGGTTAACTTTCATTGCAGGAATGATTTTTTCAATCTTAATTCTTAAATGGTCTTCAAATCATGATAGTAAAACAGGACAAATTAGTAGTACAGTATCTCTGTGTGGAAGTGGTTTTATTATTGGAGGACTACTAGGTATGATTATAGGTTTAATTTTTTGAAATCACTAATAATAATTTTATTTGTTTTTTAGTGTAGAGGTCAAAATGTGAATATTAAAAATTAAAATAAACCCCGATAGAGCGGAATTGCATTCCGTGCCCACAAAGCAACAAAAAACCCTGCCATTGCAGGGTTTTCTATATCCAAAAAGTAACTAATCACTAATCACTTATTTTACAAATCAAACTTAATATCCCCGATAGCGCGGAATTGCATTCCGTGCCCACAAAACAACAAAAAACCCTGCAATCATCTTGCAGGGTTTTTCTATATCCTATTTTCTCAAAGAAAATTAAAAATCAAACTTAATACCTTGAGCTAATGGTAACGCTGTTCCGTAGTTAATGGTGTTAGTTTGTCTTCTCATATACGCTTTCCATGCATCAGAACCTGATTCACGGCCACCACCTGTTTCTTTTTCACCACCAAAAGCAACACGAAGTTCAGCAACAGTCAGATATATGCCAAAATCATTTCGTAAGAATTATACAAAGCGGTTGACATCTACATCTACTAAAACAGAACGAGAGTAAATAATTCAAAAAAATACTCTGGTTTTCTTTTCGAAGGTAATTTTTGTGCTTTTTTACTCTCGAAAATTATTTCGAAGGTAATTTTTAGTATTTTTACTCTCGAAATCAAGTTCGAGGAAAAATTTACTCTCGTTTTTTTTAACTATTTTTTATAATGATGAATTCAAACTACAACCCTGAAACACCATACAATGACTTACCATTGTTACCACCCAATTCTGATTTAGAATCTAAAAATATTTTAAAAAAATTAATTACATCAAGTAGAGCTTTATCTGAGTTAAAAGGTGCAATTACAAATTTGCCAAACCCAACTTTATTTATTGATACCATCAATTTACAAGAAGCACAAGCGAGTTCGGCAATCGAAAACATCATTACAACGCAAGATGAACTTTTTATGGCATCAATTGTAGAGAAAAAGTACGATAATCCTGCAACAAAAGAAGTCATGCATTATAAAGATGCATTATGGTTTGGCTTTCAAGAAATAGAAAAGCGACCAATATTGACGACTAATTTGTTTATTCAATTAATGCAAATCATTAAAGAAAATACATCGGGCATTCGGAACACTACTGGAACGCAATTAAAAAATCCTGTGACTGGAAAAGTAGTCTATACACCACCAGAAGGAGAAGAGATAATTCGTCAGAAACTAAAAAATTTAGAAGATTTTATACATGCTGATGATACGATTGATCCATTGGTTAAAATGGCAATCATTCATTATCAGTTTGAAGCGATACATCCGTTTTTTGATGGAAATGGAAGAACCGGTAGAATAATTCTATTATTATATTTAAAACTTTCAGGATTACTCGATTTACCAGCGTTGTATTTGAGCAATTATATCATCACTTACAAAAACGAATATTATACCAATTTAAGAAAGGTAACCGAAGAAGGAAATTGGGAAGATTGGATTTTGTACATGCTAGATATGGTAGAAAAAACAGCTTCAAAAGGAAGAAATCAAATTACTGCAATAGAAGAATTAATGAATAATATGGCAACAGAAATGCAACAAAAATTACCAAAAGTATATTCCAAAGACTTGGTTGAAGCATTATTCAGATTACCATATACAAAAAGAACGCAGTTAGAATCGGAAGGGATTGCTTCATTAAAAACAATTGGAAACTATTTAATAGCCTTAGAAGAAGCAGGATTTTTGAAAAGTGAAACAATTGGCAAAGAAAAAATATACATCAATTTCAGATTACTAGAATTATTGAAAAATACCTAATTTTTAACCCAGAATCTGTATTAGAATTCGTTGTGAAATAAAATTTTTTCAATAAAATCAAGTGCTCACGGAAGTTTTCCGTGACCACTCAGTAAAACAAAACCCTGCAAATTTAATTTGCAGGGTTTTATATTTCTTACAAGGTCTTTTTTAGCCTTGTAGGTATAAATTAATTGGTATTTTAAAAAAGATAAAATTATTTCAGTAGCTTTGTTTTGAAGTGGATTGTGGGCACGGAATGCAATTCCGCGCAATCGGGTTTGTTTAATATCTATTTTGAACTATTAACTATAACTAAATTAGAGTTTAATTATTGTGATGGTTTTGATAATAATATTATAAAATTTCCCTTTCATTTCTTTTTTTTAATAACATTCATATATTTTTCATAGATATTTATGTTATTTTTATTTAAAAATCTTAATTTTGTGTAATTAATTCTATTAAATATGAAATTTTTCTTATCTCTTTTTATCGTTTTTTCAATTAATGTTTTTTCGCAAACAACTTATGAAATCAAAACGGAAACACTTGGGCCAAATTATAATGCCTATACTGGTCAAGGAAAAACAATTTCAACATCAACTGTTACATTAAAAAAAGATCCAAACAAAGAGATGAATGAAATGACAAAAAATGTTGGTAATAACCTCGCAAAAGCTGTTAATAATGGCGCCTTTAAAACAGCAAGTCAAAAATGTGAAGATATTATAGCAATTACATCAAATATTAATAAATATAAATATTTAATTATAAGTAAAGTATCATCATCAAAAGAAAAAGAAATTATAGATATTACAAAAGTAATTCATGAAGAATTAAAAGGAACAAATTGGATTTTGTTAGACTCAAATTCAATTTTACCTGAAGATTTAAAAATTAATCCCAATCTTTCATTATTTCTTTATTTAAATTCTGAAAATGTGGGTTGGCCATTTAGAATTGTAGGATTAACAATCAGTGATTATAAAGGGAACATTATTCATCAACGAGCTGTAAGACATGATCGTTCTGCAACATTTTTAGCCGAATTAACATTAAAATCCATAAAGACTTTTCCTTATTCTTTTAATAGTGATTTAGTGGATAAACAATTATTATCAGATGAAGATTCAAAAAAGTTGACAAAAGAAGAGGCATTAATTAAATTAAAAGAAGCTAAAGAGTTATTAGATTTAAAAGTTATTTCAAATGATGAATACGAACTATTAATAAATAAGTTAAAACCTATTTTGATTAATAATAATTAAATTTAAAAGATTGTCTTGTCCTTAAATAGGTTTAAACAAAAGTGTAAAAACCCTGTAAAATATAGTTTCACAGGGTTTTTGTTTCCTGCAAGGTATGTTTTAACCTTGAAGGTATGTTTTATAAAACCCCGATAGCGCGGACTTGCATTCCGTGTCCACAAAGCACACAACAAAA
>JBIKZB010000009.1:0-17068 GCA_044354955.1 Flavobacterium sp.
CTTACACCCAAGTAAATCAATAATATCATCGCTAACTTCTTCTGGATTAGCGCTAGGTAAATCAACTTTATTTAAAACAGGAATAATTTCCAAGTCATTTTCTAAAGCCAAATACAAATTAGAAATCGTTTGTGCCTGTATACTCTGAGCCGCATCAACAATTAACAAAGCCCCTTCACAAGCAGCAATTGAACGCGAAACTTCGTAAGAAAAATCTACGTGACCCGGAGTGTCAATTAGGTTTAAAATATAATCTTCCCCTTTGTAAGTATACTCCATTTGGATTGCATGACTTTTAATGGTAATACCACGTTCACGTTCCAAATCCATATTATCTAGTAATTGTGCTTTTTCTTCACGAGCTGTAACCGTTTGCGTGGCACCTAATAAACGATCCGCCAAAGTACTCTTACCATGGTCAATGTGCGCAATAATGCAAAAATTTCTTATTTTCTTCATCTTCTAATGCTATCAATTTCTGTGAAATACCAACGTATTTAATCTGCAAATATAATTGAAAGTTTTGACTTAAAAAGAACTAAAACAGAAAGCAGAAAGCGGAAATCAAAAAAAGTAGTATTTTTGCAAAAAATTTTATAAAATCATGCCAAAAATAGGCAACATCATTTTACCCGACTTTCCTCTTTTATTAGCCCCCATGGAAGACGTGAGTGATCCACCATTTCGTCGTTTATGCAAATTACATGGCGCTGATTTAATGTATTCTGAATTTATTTCTTCAGAAGGATTAATTCGTGATGCTATGAAAAGTAAGCAAAAACTAGATATTTTTGATTACGAACGCCCCGTAGGAATTCAAATTTTTGGCGGTGACGAAGAAGCTATGGAAATGTCGTCAAGAATTGTAGATGCTGTTCAACCTGATTTGGTTGACATCAATTTTGGTTGTCCTGTAAAAAAAGTGGTTTGTAAAGGTGCTGGAGCAGGCGTTTTAAAAGATGTAGATTTAATGGTGCGATTAACAAAAGCGGTTATTAAAGGAACGAGCTTGCCTGTTACCGTAAAAACGCGCTTAGGTTGGGATGAAAGTTCTATAAACATTGATGAAGTTGCCGAACGTTTGCAAGACATTGGCGTGCAAGCCTTAACCGTTCATGCTAGAACACGTGCTCAAATGTACAAAGGTCATTCGGATTGGAGTCATATTCAAAGAATTAAAGAAAACCCTAGAATTACGATGCCGATTTTTGGAAATGGCGATATCGATTCACCTGAAAAAGCATTGGAATACAAAAATAAATACGGTTTAGACGGCATGATGATTGGTCGCGCTGCGATTGGCTATCCGTGGATTTTTAACGAAATTAAACATTATTTTGCCACTGGAGAAAAATTAGCTCCACCAAGCATGAATGAACGAATTGAAGCCGCGAGAAATCACTTAATTTGGAGTATCGAATGGAAAGGCGAACGATTAGGCATCAACGAAATGCGTCGTCATTACACCAATTATTTCAAAGGCATTCACGGTTTTAAAGAATACAAACAAAAATTGGTTACCACAGATGGCATCAATCAATTATTGGATGTGTTTACTGAGATTGAGCAAGTGTATGCGGATTATATTTTTGAGGGGTAATTATCTACCCATGATAAACCCTAGAAAACACAATCTTCCCTTCTTTAATTTCCAAAACCTCAGCCACTAACATATCAGCTTCACCTGCTACTTGACGTGTGTATTCCATAAAAACTCGGTCAGTGTTAGCGGTTAATGAAGTTACTCTGTAGTGTAAAGTTGGTAATCTATCAAAAGCATCTTGCCACCATACGCGCATCGCTTCTTTTCCAATGATTAAACCATTAGTTTCAGGCTGACGAATTTTTAATTTCGGACTGAAATGTTGGGCTTCGTCGTCGTATAATTCTAGTAACTTCTCTAAGTTTTTCGTATTAAAAGCATCAAACCATTTAATGGCGATTTGTTGTAGTTGATTTGGCATAAAGTTTTATTTTAATTTTAAACACATAGACATATAGGTTTCAAAGTTGTTAAAAAGTCGTTTCACTACTCATAGAAAACATAACGTTGTAAAAAAAACATAAAAAAGGCACAAAGAATAAAATCCTATGTGCCTATGTATTTCAAAAAAAGCGTTTAGGCATTTTTTAAGTTGATGATTTCTTGATCCGTTAAGAATCTCCAATCACCTCTTGGTAAGTTTTTCTTGGTTAAACCTGCGAATGTTACGCGGTCTACTTTTAAAACATCGTATTTTAAATGTTCGAAAATTTTACGAACTACTTTTACGTTAGATGTTTTCATTTTGATTCCGATTTCACTTTTCGGTTGATCTTCGATATAAGTAATCTCTTCTACAAATACTTTGTGATCGTCAATCATTAATCCTTTTTGGATTTTTTCTAAATCTTCAAATTTTAGATTTTTATCTAACGAAACTTGATAAACTTTAGATGAACGCTGATTTGGAACCGTAAATTTTTGAACCATTTCTGTGTCATTGGTAAACAACAACAAACCTGTCGTAGTCTTATCCATTCTTCCTACAGGCATTAAATTAGCTTTAGTTGCATTTCGAACTAAATCTAACACATTTGCTGAACCTGGAGAATCGTCACCGGCAGTTGAGAAATTTTTAGGCTTGTTTAATAAGATATATTCTTTCTTTTCTGGCGTAATATTAACCCCATCAAACTGAACCACATCGGTTAATTTAACACGGTGACCCATTTCGGTAATAACTTCACCATTTACTTTTACATTACCACTTTGAATGTAAATATCCGCATCTCTACGACTACACATTCCCGAATTAGAAATATAACGATTTAGACGAATTTCGTCTGGATTAGAAGGTCTTTTTGTTGATTTTGGAGCTTTAGCAGCTTCTGGTTTGGCCGCTTCTGGTTTGGTTGCAAATTTAGAAGGTGCTTTACGAATTGGTGCATTTCCTCTTGAATTGCTATCTTTCTTGTAGCCTCCTTGTCTTGCTGAACCCGGACGGCTTTTATCATTCCCTTGACGTGACATAATTATAAACAAATTTTTGCAAAGATATAACTAATATGTTGAAACGCCTACTTTAGTTTTTTAATTCCAAAAGCTGCACGAACCACTAACAAACAGACAATTAATGCGTTAAAATTAATTTTTTTCCATGAATCAAAACCGAAGGCTCAATTAAAACAATACAAAACACACCCGCAACTATGATAAATTTCAATAAAAAATGAAGTTTTAAATATGCTGATTTTGAAGATACATTCCATAATTGGATAACAAAAAACAATAATGTTATTAAACTTAAATAAAAATATATATCCATGTAACCCACGTCGTAGATTTCAACAAGAAAATAAATAGGAATTAAAGTTGAAATTGCTAAAATTGAGATGATTGATTTTGCCATTTTATCACCAAAAACAACAGGAATTGTTTTATAATCTGTAATTAAATCGCCTTCAATATTTTCTAAATCTTTAATCAATTCTCGAATTAAAATCAATAAAAATAAAAACGTTGCATGCGCAAAAATGACTTCGTAAAAGTTTTTGTAATACATTAAAATTCCAAAGAATGGCAAAACTGCTAATACTGAAGCAGTAAAGTTTCCAATCAAAAACATTTTTTTCAACTTATGTGAATAAAACCAAATGAGAAAAATATAAGCCGAGAAAAATAAAACTGCCCTCCATGAAATGAAAAACATCAACAGAGCAACTATGAAATTAATTCCGAAATAGACTTTCAACTTGGTTTCTTGACTCACCAATCGTTCAATCATAGCTTTTTTAGGGCGATTAATTAAATCCTTTTTAGCATCGTAAAAATTATTGATGATATAACCCGAGGCAATTGTTAAAGTTGAAGCAAGCACTATCAAAAATAAACGCCAATCAAGAATGATATCCAAAGCTCTCTTTTCAGGAGCCAAAATAAAAATAGCAGAAAGATATTGCGCTAGTGCAATCACCCAAATATTGTATCCTCTAATCACAGAAAAGAAGCTGAAAATTTTAGAAAGGACTAATTTGGATTTACGGGTAAGCATGAATTTTTGTTCAAAGTTTATAGTTCAAAGTTTCCTTCTAACTAAAAACATTAAAAATTATAAACTACTTCTAATTTATAGTCTTTTAAAGATTCCTTTGCTTTGTCTAAATCTTGGGTAAAACCTAGAATATATCCACCACCGCCTGAACCACATAATTTTAAATAATAGTCGTTCGTATCGATTCCTTTTTGCCACACTTGGTGAAATTCTTCTGGAATCATTGGTTTAAAGTTATTCAACACTACTTTTGACAATTGTTTGGTGTTTTCTAACAACAATTTTACATCGCCATGTAAGAAGTTTTCCACACAAGCATCGGTGTATTTTATGAATTGTGATTTTAACATCGTACGGAAACCGTTATCTTTTAAGTTTTCCATGAAAATAGAAACCATTGGAGCAGTTTCGCCCACTATTCCTGAATCAATTAAGAAAACCGCCCCTTTTCCTTGCGTGCTTTGTGTTGGTATTCCAGTTGCTTCAATATTATCTTTCGAATTGATTAGAATTGGAATACTCAAATAACTATTCAATGGGTCTAAACCCGAACTTTTCCCATGAAAAAATGATTCCATTTGAGAAAAAATCGTTTTTAACTGCAATAATTTTTCACGCGTTAAATTTTCTAACACCGTTATTTTATCATTAGCATATTTATCGTAAATAGCCGCTACTAAAGCACCGCTACTTCCTACTCCATATCCTTGTGGAATACTAGAATCAAAATACATTCCACTGTTTATATCTTGTTGTAATACTTCCAAATTGAAAGTCACTAATTCATGTTGTTCGGCTTGCAACTGTTCTAAATAAACAACAAACTTTTTTAAACTTTCATTAGATTTAATAGCGCTTTCCGAAGGATTTTCATCTTTCTTTAATGCACCATTATAGAAATTATAAGGAATTGAAAGTCCTTTCGAATCTTGGATAATTCCGTATTCTCCGAAAAGCAATATTTTTGAGTAAAAAAGTGGTCCTTTCATTTTTAGTATTCAGTTTACAGTTTAAAGTAATCAGATTTTTAATTTCTTTGGGTTTTGTCTTGTATCAAAAACAGCAACCACTACAATATGTTTTTCGTTATAATGATAAAAAAGCGTATTCTGTTTTGTAACCACACACTTTCTAAATTTATTATTTTTACTTGAAATTGGAAATGATTCTGGATTTTTATCTACAATTTTTAAAACTAAATTTAATTTCATTACAAAATCATTTTTAACTTTCAAACTCCATTTTAACTCCAAATATTCAAAAAGACTATTAAATTCTTTTTGAGCTCTTGGCGTTATTACAATTTCTCTCATTATTTCAAATGTGGCTTGATAAAATCATTAAAAGAAGAAAATTCTCCTCTTTCATATTGCTCCATTGATTCGTTTAGAATATTTTGTTGCTCTTCTGTTAAATCATCCCACCAATCTTTCTCTTCCTTTTGAAAAATATTTCTAATAGCTTTTAATACCGATGGATTTTCTGTATCCTTCAGTAATTTCATAAGCTCTAATTTTTCTAATTGAATATCCATACTAATCAAAACTATGGTAAATATACAAAATTAATTTGATTTAGCCCCGTTTCCAATTTCATCGCAAATATACTGACCATTTTGACAATAGCCAACTAATTCATCTTTAATAAATTGTAATACTTTTTCGCTAACGTTTTCGGGATACAAAACATGTACATTGGCACCAGCATCTAATGTAAAACATACCGGAATTTGGGTTTCATTTCTGAATTTCCAAATTTTATTAATGATTTCCAAAGTATTGGGTTTCATTAAAATAAAATAAGGCATCGAAGTCATCATCATCGCATGTAAAGTCAGGGCTTCACTTTCTACGATTTTGATGAATTCTGCTACATTTCCTGTAGATAAAATCGCTTTTATACTTGATAAATTTTCGTGCGCTTGAGCAAAACGTCTTTCCGCATACGGATGGTGGTGCATTAAATCGTGCCCGACGGTACTCGAAACTTGCTTTTCACCTTTATCGACTAACAAAATTGTGTCTTGATAGTTTTTAAAGTTGGAATGAATTTCAGAAAATTCCACACCAAACAAATCTGAACTACCATTAATTTCTGCATGATTGCCCCAAACCACTACTTCGCCTTTTACACTTCTACAAGCACTTCCACTTCCTAATCGAGCTAAAAAAGAAGCTTTTGAATAGAAATATTCGTCAGAAATAGCTGGGTTAATTGCTTTTTCCAAACTCATAATGTTCATTGCTAAAGCTGCCATTCCAGATGCCGAAGACGCAATTCCTGAACTATGAGGAAATGTATTTTGCGTATCAATTTTAAAATGATATTCTTTCAAAAAAGGACAATATTCTACGATTCTTTCGAAGAATTTTTGAATTTTTGGTTTGAAATCTTCTTTTGGTTTTCCTTCAAAAAGCAAATCGAAGGAAAAAGAATTATTTTCCAATTTTTTAACTACTTCTAGCTTCGTAATCGTTTTACAATTGTTTAACGTAAAACTTATCGAAGGATTCGCTGGAATTTGGTTTTCTTTCTTACCCCAATATTTCACTAAGGCAATATTACTAGGCGCACTCCATTCAAAAGAAGCCGATTCAATTGTATTATAATGCGATGTAATAAAATCTCTTTCTGTAAGCATAGCTTAAAATTTTGACAAAAATACCGAATTTGGTTGATTTGTTCTCTTGATATTTCGTTAATTTGCCTATAAATTTGAAAACATGAACAAATATCTTAAAATAATATATTGCGTTGCCATTTGTTTAGCAGTTGGCTATTTATCGAGCAACGTAACCCAATCAAGTATTACTACTTGGTATCCCGAAATTAAAAAACCTAGTTTTAATCCACCAAATTGGGTTTTTGCCCCAGTTTGGACGATGCTTTTCATTCTAATGGGAATTGCCGCTGGGATGGTTTGGAACAAATTAGAAACCAATAAAGAATTAGTAAAAAAAGGGTTGTTATTTTTTACCGCTCAATTACTTTTAAATGCTTTGTGGTCTTATTTATTCTTTGGATTGAACAATGTTTTATTGGCATTAATCGAAATTATTTTGCTTTGGTTAATCATTTATGAAACCTATCATGTTTTCAAACAAATAGACAAAAGGGCTTCGTATTTGTTGATTCCGTATTTAGCTTGGGTTGGATTTGCTACGATTTTAACAGGTAGTATTTTTTGGTTGAATAGATAAAAAAAAGCGACTTCAAAATTGAAATCGCCTTTTTTTTGTATGGTGAAAGGATTTTATTTATTTCCCATTTCTTCCATTTCTTTATAAAACGTTTCTTTGAATTTTTCGTAGTTATAATCTACTTTTAAACGATCATCATTAGAAATTCTATTGTTTAATGTGTTTAATAGTGCTGAATTATTTAATTCAATTGCAATATAGGTTTTGTATTTTCCTGTCGGAGTTTTTGTTAACTCTTCACAAATTGTTTTTGTTCCTGAAATAGACTGATTGATTACCTCACGGCTTAATCCTTCATACTTGGCAATGTATTCTTGTTTTCCGCCTGAATTTACATCGTTAAAGTAGTTATCAATAACAGCTTTTAATGTTACTTCTATTTGACCCGCTAACTCTAATCGCGCATTACTCAATGCCATTCTTTTGGAGTTTGCTTGGTCTGGACTTTCGCCTACACTATTTGCTCTGAAGAAATCTTTATCAGTGAAGTATTTTGGTCCACTACATAAAACTTCTACTTTAACTTCTCCTTTTGGAGCATCAACTGGTTTTTCTTCTTTTTTACTTTTACAAGAAGCCGCACCAAGCACTAATAAACCTACTAAAATTGTATTTCTCATGTTTGTAATTTTTTTCATTTTTGTATAATTATTGTTAATCACTTATTTTTGGAGTCAAATTTGAAAGATTTGTCAATATTAACAAAAAAAACAACTCAAAAAAACGTTTGTTTGTTATTTTTGTTTTAAAATTGTAATAAACAATATAATTTTTACAAAATACGTGCCAATTTATGAAATTGAACTTTATATCAAAACATTTAATACCCATATTGTTTTTATTGCTGTTTTCGTGCAGTGTAAAAAACTCAACTTTAAAAAAGGGTGCAGAGATGGAAAAATTAGGCAACTTCAAACAAGCCTCAGAACTGTATTTAGGGGTTTTATATAGAAAAACGAATCTCCCTGAAATTGAAAATGCTTTAAGAAGAAGTGCACAATTGCATATTTCTGAAACTGCTTTTGCTATTGCTACAAAAAATGAAAAAGAAGACAAAGAAGGCGTTGTAAATGACTATTATAATCTAAATACTTTTGTTAACCAAGTAAATACTTTTACAAAAAATTTGGATATTGACGAGCAAACTAAAGCAATTTACAATAAAAATTTAGATCAATATTTAATTGGTCAGTATGACATAGGAATAAAATATCTATCAGAACAAAAATTCATGGAAGCGGAAAGTGTTTTTAATGATATTTCCCGTTTTAATATTAATTACAAAGACACACCTAAACAACTTAGCATAGCAGTAAACGAGCCTGTTTATTTAAGTGGAATTCAACTTTTTGGAGAGAAAAAATATATGCCAGCTTACGAAAAATGGAATCAAATTTACTTACGTGAAGCTAATTATAAAGACGTAAAAAACAAATTACAACAAGCTTTAAATGAACGCTACAAAGAAGGAAGTTATTATTTAATGCAAGAAAACTTTAAAGAAGCTGAATTGGCTTTTGAGCAAGTAAAAAACATTAATAATAACTATTTAGATGTAAATAACCTCCATAGAGAAGCTGCGAGCGAACCTTTTTATCGCAAAGCAGTTAAAGATTTGAAAAAAGGAAAATGCAGAACAGCTTATATAGGTTTGGATGGAATTATTCAAAGATTCGATGGTTACAAAAATACTGACGAATTAAAATCTGATGCTTTAGTATGTGCTGAATATCCAATTATTGTGGAATCGTATAGAATAAGAAATTCAAATGGGTTTGAAAGTAATATTCAAAATGCAGTTATTGAAGATATTTTAGCAAGTAAAAATCCGTTTGTAAAAATCATCAAAGGAAGTAATGATATTTCTTCTCCTTACTATAATATTTCTGAAAATAGTAAAAATAATTCTCAATTAAAGCTTTACATAGAAAATTCGTATACAAGAACAAATGCTAAAGCCATTTTAACCATTCATATTAATCAATATCAATTACAAGATGAACCTGTAAGAAGTTATGATGTTAATGGGTTAGAAGTAACAAAACTAAAAACACGTAATGGTACTGATTCGCTTGTTGAAAAACCAGTAGTGTATAAAGAATTTGAAAAAAGAACTTCACTACAATCAAATATTACCTATCGATTAGTTGAGATTACAACAGGCAAAATTTTGATGCAAAAAACCATCCAAAAAAGTAATGAAAAACAAATTAGATATGCTAGAAACAATAATTCGAATTATAAATTAATCTACCCTACTCGCACAATTGCCGACCGAATTATAATAGACGAGGTAAACTATAAAAACTTACAAGCACTTTTTCAAACTAGCGATCAAATTAATAGTCAATCATTAGCTGACAATATTTTAACCGATTTTAGAAAACAAATTGTTTCTGAAATTTTGCTTTTTAATCCAGAAGAATAATGCTTAAATATATCGTTTTACTTACTAGTTTTATTATTTTTTTCTCATGCGGAAGTTCTAAAAACAGCTCCGTAATTCCTGAAAATGCTCCTGAATGGGTATCTAAAACACCTCTAAGCAATTTCAATTATATAGGAATTGGAATGGCTCCAAAATCGTCAACTGATTACCGAGAAAAAGCACAAAAAATGGCTCTAACTGAAATTTCAAACAGTATTTCAGTTACCGTTACTAGTAATAATTCATTGAACGTTTTTCAATACGATGATACTTTTAATGAATTTTATCGAATGAATAGCATGGTTTCAAGTGCTACTTATTTGGAAGGCTATGATATTGTTGATGTTTTTGAAACCGAAAACTATTTCTATACCTATTTGAGCTTATCAAAACAAAAACACCAACAATTAAGAAATACTAGAATAAACAAAGCATTAGAGACTTCTATTTTTAAGTTTGATTACGCAAAAAAATTGACTAATGAAAAAGATTTTTCTGAAGCAATTAAACAACAAATTTTAGCATTAGAAGATATCAGCGAGTTTTTAAATGAAGATTTACGTTACAACGATAATCAGATGGAAAAACCATACGTTAGCTTTTTAATGAATACTATTTTTACTAATTTGAACCAAATCGAAATATCGTTCCCAATAAAACAACTGAACATCAAACATGCCTCAGATGCAAAAGAAATTCGGATTCAACCTATTATGATTCAATCACATAATAAAACTTTGAGCAACATCCCAGTTTCTGTTTTATATTCATGGCTACCAGGACAAAGTTTGAATTTAGTTTCAGAAAGCAATGGCACTATTTCATTAGTAATTCCTAGAAATTGCAGTAAAAACAATTCAGAGAAAATTACTGCTGTTTTAGACACCTATTCATTAGTAAAAAACTTAAGCCAAAATCGTGTAGTCCAAAAAATATTTGAAAATTATCAATCCAAAAAATTCGAAATAGCCATTTCAAAACAATTACCTACAATTGAATTTGATATTTATTTAATGGAGGACACTAAGAAAAATTTAAATGCGTTAGAAGATGAATTATTTCAGATTTTTTCTGCCGATTATTTCTCTTTAGCTTCAAAAAAAGCAAAAAAAGATTACACTATTACTATTGAAAATAAAAAGATTGAGAACTTACAAGTAAACGGTAAAATTTCTACGAAACTTGAAAGTCGAATTAAAATTACCAACACCAATAATCATATTGTTTATCAAGAAACACTTCACAACATCATTGGAATTGGTTCAAGTACTGAACTTGCTGAGCAAGATGCTTTACAATCGTTAATAGATAAAATCAAGATAGTAAATTACAGCGCTATGATTCAAGCAATGTTATAGAATTAGCCACAATAAATCCGCCTGTCCATGCATTTTGGAAGTTAAATCCGCCTGTAATGGCATCTATGTTTAAAATTTCACCTGCAAAATAAACATTTGGTAAAATTTTGCTTTCCATGGTTTTGAAATTCACTTCTTTTAAGTCGATTCCACCTGCGGTTACAAATTCTTCTTTGAAAGTACTTTTTCCGTTGACGTGAAATTCGCCATTTGTAAGTTGTTCAATGAACGAATGGAGTTGTTTTTTACTTAGATCGGCCCATTTTAGTTCTTCCGAAATTCCTGATGCTTTTACCAAATTTTCCCAAAGGCGTTTTGGTAATTCAAAATGTGCATATTTTGAAACTAATTTTTTGGCGTTTTCTTCTTTGATGTCTTTCAACAAATCTAGCGCTTCTTCAAAAGTTGTTTCGTTTAACCAATTGACTTGAATGGCAAACTGGTATTTTTTTTCAGCTAATTCTCTTGCTCCCCAGGCCGAAAGTCTTAAAATTCCAGGTCCGCTCATGCCCCAATGTGTAATTAACAAAGGTCCAGATGCTTCTAGTTTGGATTTCTTAACCTTTACTGAAGCTACCGCAGAAAGTCCCATTAAATCTTTAATTCGTGGATCTCTGATGTTAAAAGTAAACAACGAAGGAACTGGTTCAATAATTGAATGACCTAAATTCTGTAATAATTCCCACATTTTTGGATTACTTCCAGAAGCCATAACAATTTTATCACAGGTAAAAACTTCATGTGTAGTGGTTACTTTCCAATGCATCTCTGTTTTGTACAATTCCTGAACGCTGTGATTAGTTAAAACGTCTATCTTTAGTTTTTTAACTGTTTCCTGAAAACAATCAATTATAGTTTGGGAAGAATTGGAAACAGGAAACATTCTACCATCTTCTTCAATTTTCAGTTCTACACCATGTTTCTCGAACCATTCTATGGTATCACCTGAACAAAATTGATGAAATGGACCTTTTAACTCGCGCTCGCCACGAGGATAAAATTTTACTAAATCATTTGGTACAAAACAGGCATGCGTTACATTACAACGGCCACCACCCGAAATTCGAACTTTTTCTAAAACACTTTTTCCTCTTTCAAGTATAGCTACTTTTAGGGTTGAATTCTTCTCTACACTATTAATTGCTGTAAAAAATCCGGCAGCGCCTCCGCCAATAATAATGATGTCGTATTTTGAGTTCAATGGATTTGTTTTTGCAAATATCGTAGTTAATTTTCAATTCAAACAAAAAGTCCCGTTATTTAAAACAACAGAACTTCTCAAAAAAATAAATCAACTTTAATTTAAAATGTAATATTGCCAAGGTTGTAATTGTGTATTTAACTTGGCATCAAATATAATTTTCTTACCTGTTATAAAATCCACAAATTCTCCATTAATTGGTAAACTTGTACTTATTATTTTATCTGATAAATTAGCTATATAAATAATTTTCTCACCGTTTTTTTCTTCTGCTACGCAAAGTCTCACGACTTTGAGCTAAAATATAAAATTAAATAAACCATTTAACGTTTAGTGCTGATTTTACTGTAGGTATTTGCAAGATGCTCGAGATAGTGGGAAGACTTTACGCAACACGCTTAGTTTTAATAAGAACACTTTGCAGAGCGAGGGAACCAATTTACGATTAGACTAAATTATGGCAAATCTTTTGAAGGTTTTAAAACTAGAATATTAGCAAAAAAACCTCTCTAACCTTAGTTCAATATATCAATAAATTTATCTTTGACAGACCAATTAATAATATCAAAATTCAAATCCCTTAATTTCACCAAACAGGTTATTTTAATAAAAAGTATTTAGTTACTTGAACTAACTTAAACTTTAAATTTTGCCATTTTAAGTCTATCAAACACTTAAAGGAATGTCTTGTATATTAATTTGTTGAGAAAATAAAATACTTAGAAATTTGAAAAAAAATATTATCTTTGAATTGTTAATTTAATGTTTTATTTTGGAAAAATTAACTTTATTTTTATATACACACAAAAAATTAAATAAAAAAATGAAAAAAATATACGTTATATCATTATTTATATTTCTATTATTTGGTACTAATAATGCTTCATACGCTCAGGTTGTTGCAAATGATGAGACTTTTGATGTAGTATTTGGCAGTAGTCAAGTTACCGCTGGAAATTTTTTGACAAATGACACACGTAATGGTGTTCAAGCAACTATAACAAATATAACTATTTCATTGGTTTCTTCCACATCTTCAGGAGTTAGTATTTCTGGGACAAATATTGTAGTAGCAGCAGGAACGCCGCAAGGAACCTATACTTTAACCTACCAAATTTGTGATATTGCCAATCCTACTATTTGTGATACTGGTATTGTTACATTAAATACCCAACTTCAAACCTATGATCAGAATATGTATTTTGGAGGTTGTTATGGCAATGGAAATATAGTAAATGGAAACTTTGGGGGTCAAAATTCAACTTTAAATGGCGTACCTGTAGTTTTAGAGCCTTATTATACACAACCAGGCAATGTATTGGTGCCGGCAAATGTTTTATTAACTATTAATTATAATTGGTGTAATGCTCAAATTCAACCTAATGGGAATTTTAATATCTGGAATAATGGTCCACCTGTTTGTCAAATTAATTATACATTATGTGAAATTGCTAATCCCAATAATTGTAAAACGGCAACTTTATATATACAGTTTCAATCAAATATCATTGCACAAAATGATAATTTTACACAAACGCCAATTAATAATACTGTTGGCGGGACTACTCCAAGTGTAATTACTAATGATTTTTTGGAATGTGGCGGTGGTAATTGGAATTTAGTTCTTAATCCAATTTCTTTTCCCCCTGGTTTCACACTTAATCCAGACGGTACAATTACGGTTGCCATTGGGACTGCGCCTGGAACTTATTTATTAAATTACACAGTTTTCAATGCTAACAATCCTGGGCCTATTTCTCAAGCTACTGCAACAGTTACAGTAACTGGAATTTCAAGTTTAGTTGCAAACTATGATAATTTTAATACTAATTATCCTTCAACTACCACTGCTAGTGTGTTATCAAATGACACTCTATATGGAAGTTTAATTACAAATCCATCTAGTGTTATTTTAACTGCTCTAAATAATCCAGTTGGTTTTACATTAAACACCGATGGTACGATTAGCATTGCGGCAAATGTTCTTGAAGGGACTTACACTCTGCCTTATAAAATTTGCAATCCTTCGAGCCCTATGGATTGTTATGTTAACTATGCTTATATAGTAGTATTTAAAAATAGAATTTTAGGAAAGGTAAAGTTTGATTCAAATAATGACGGATGCGATAGTAATGATGCTTTTATAAATAATTTAAAATTTAAAAATGTAAATGGATCGGTGACTTATTCTAGTACTACTACTAATTTTAATTCAAACCAATATTATTTAATAGGAGATGTAGGAACAAATACGGTTTCTATAGATAATTTACCAAGTTATTTTTCGATTACTCCCTCAAATCAAGTATTTAATTTTTCGACTCCGGGGACTACAACAGCTGCAGATTTTTGCATTTCTGCTACATCCAATGTGAATGATTTAGAGGTAGTAGCAATTCCTAAAACAAATGTAATACCGGGTTTTTTTACTTATTATGATATATGGTATAAAAATAATGGTAGTACGCAACTTTCTGGACAAGTTACATTTCAATATAATGGGGCAAAACTGTCTTTTATTACAAGTGATCCTTCACCAAATTCAATTACATCAGGGTTATTAAGCTATAGTTTTACTAATTTAGCTCCCTTTGAAAGCAGACTAATTACTAATGTTAAGCTACAAGCTGCAGCACCACCTACATTAGATAGTGGGGATTTATCTGTTATTACTAGCTCTGTTTCTCCAATAACAGCAGATGCAACACCAATAAACAATACAAGTATTGTAAATCAAATTGTTGTAAATTCTCAAGATCCTAATGATATAGCGGTTCACGAAGGTAACACCATTACTCTTGCTAAGGCACAACAAGATTACCTACATTATACTATTCGTTTTCAAAATATTGGAACTTCAAATGCTATAAATATTAAAGTTTTAAATGATTTAGATGCTAATTTAAATTGGAGCACATTTCAATTTTTATCGGCTAGTCATAACTGTAGAATTAAAAACAATAATAATCATAATGAATTTCTTTTTGAAGGAATTAATTTACCAGGAACAAATAATGAACCTTTAAGTCATGGTTATATTACTTTTAAGGTAAAACCAATTGCTTCTATTGCTGTTGGAAATGTTATTTCAAGCATGGCTAATATTTATTTTGACTATAATGCGCCAATAGAAACAAATCAAGTATCTACAGTTGTAAGTTCTAATTTATCCATAGATACTATAGTATTTAATAATTTTAAATATTATCCAAATCCTGTAAAAAATACATTGTCTATTTCAAACAATTATATTATTAATAAGATTGAAATTTCTTCTCTATTAGGTCAAGTATTGATTCATAAAAAAACCAATGAATTACAAACAGAAATAAATTTAGTAGAACTTCCAAATGGCATTTATTTCGTGAAAATATTAAGCGAAAATTGTGAAAAAATATTTAAAATATTAAAAGAGTAAACCGTTAAATTTTTATTTAAACATTTACTAATGATATTATTGTGATAACAAACTTTAAAAGAGTATATAGCTTTTTCATGTTTATATTTTTTCCATCTATAATCTAAAATAAATCAACAGCTGCGCAAAGTCTCACGACTTTGAGCTAAAATATAAAATTAAATAAACCATTTAACGTTTTACGTTGATTTTACTGAGGGCACTAGCAAGGGGGTTGCGAAAGCATAAAATCAAGCTGATGGTGAGATTTTTTAAAAATCTTAAGCATAAAAAAAGCTCCGACTTTCGTTAGAGCTTTTTTGTGCGGGTAAAAGAATTCAATGAGGTTATTTGTATTAATCTTAAATCACTAGGTATTTTTTATAAAGCCATATAATTCAATGATTTGTAAATTATTATATTAATTCAGGATAATTTAAATTAACATAAAAAAACCACATTTAGGGGAATTATGGGGGAATATTATTTATATCTTTGAAAAAAATAATATGGCAACAGGTAACTTTAGAATAAAAACAAAGAGAGATTGGAACTCCATTTATTACAGATTTAAGCACGGAAATTCTTTTGATATAGAAATTTCAATTGGGATTCAAATACCCAATTTAAGATGGAGTGAAAAAAAACAAGAAGTTCTTCAAACAGGAGAAATAGATTTCCGTGAAGTAAATTCAAAGTTAAAAGAATATTCAAATTTTATATCTAAAGAATATAATCAATATTGCATTTCTAATGATAATATTGTCATTAATTCAAAATGGTTAAAAGAAAAGACGGACTTATTTTTTGGACGAGTATCAATCAATGAAGATTTAAATAAGAAACTTTATTTAACAAATTTTATTGAGAGTTTTATTGAAGATTCAAAAACAAAAACAAATAGAAATAACAAGCCTACAGCTCACAGAACCATTCAACATTACCAAACTTGTTTAAACAAGATTAATTCTTTTGAAAATCATATTGGAAGAAAATTAAAAATTAAAGATTTTGGTATTAAAATCCATAATGAATTCATAGAATTTTTAAAAAAACAGGAAAAATTAAATTCAAATACAATTGGTGGTTACATTGACGACATTAAACAGTTTATCGCATCAGCTGAAAGAAAAAGCTTAGTAGTGAACTTAGAGTATAAATCCAAAGATTTTTACTCCCCTTCAAATTCAACAAATGATATTTATTTAACCGAAGATGAAATCAACATTATTTTTAATTATAAATATGATAAAGATTATTTAAACAACGCAAGAGATTGGTTTATAATTGGATTAAGAACCGGGTTAAGAATATCTGATTTTTTAAAATTAACCACTAAAAATCTTGTTGATGGTTTTATAGAAAAGAAAACAATAAAAACAGCTTTTCCGGTTATTATCCCTTTACACCCTCAAGTAAAGCAAATATTAAATAAACGTAACGGGAAGTT
>JBIKZB010000010.1:0-17016 GCA_044354955.1 Flavobacterium sp.
TTAAAACACCTATAAAGGGAGGTAAACCAGTTAAAGTTTTAATTACGGGAACCATAATTAATCCAACCACACCCGCAATAAAAACACTCATACTTCCTCTCATCTTTTCTTCCTGACGCACTTGAGCCATCGAAACTTGAGCACGAAGAACAGCAAAACCTCTCATGCTAAAACTTGCTATAATCACTGGAACTAACAAAACCATAATTGATGGTAAAATCAATGCTTTTACAATTCCAAAAGAGCTAACCTGACCACCAATCCATAATAATGTTGTTGTAACGTCTCCTATTGGACTAAAAGCTCCTCCTGCATTGGCTGCAATTACTACAATTCCTGTTAATATCATTCTGATTTCTCCTTTTGGCATTAACTTTCTTAAAAGTGTTACCATAATAATAGCAGTTGCTAAGTTATCTAATAAGGCTGATAGAAAAAATGTGATAAATGCAACTATCCATAATAATCTTAAAACCGATGTCGTTCTAATTCTACTTGTAATAACCGTAAAACCCTTGTGAATATCTATTAACTCAACAATAGTCATGGCGCCCATTAAGAAAATTAACAAGCCTGATATTTCTCCAAAATACTCCATTAACCTCTCAGTAACTAAATGTTGATCATCATGACTAAATGAGGCTATAACCACCCAACATATTGTTCCAGTAAGTAAAGCAGTAATCGTTTTGTTTATTTTTATAGGAGATTCAAGAATAACAGACAAATAACCCAAAAGTGCAACAGCAAGTAATATAGATATCATTTTAGCATAAATTTAAAGCGCCACTAAATTAAAACATTAATTTAATATAAATTTAATAATTGATAAATATTTTTTCAAAATCTAAAAACCTGATAACATTTATTACCTTTGTATTTTAAAATCAATAAAAATGTCTGTAGCAAAAAAAGATTACAAAAGAATTACAACAAGAACTTTAATTGAAATGAAAGAAAATGGAGAAAAAATCTCCATGCTTACAGCGTATGACTACACAATGGCTAAAATTGTAGATAGTTCAGGCGTTGATGTTATTTTAGTTGGTGATTCTGCGAGTAATGTTATGGCCGGACATGAAACTACGCTTCCAATTACACTTGATCAAATGATCTACCACGCCTCTAGTGTAGTTAGAGCGAGTGAAAGAGCTTTGGTTGTAGTAGATTTACCCTTCGGAAGCTACCAATCGGATTCTAAAGAAGCCTTACGTTCTGCTATCAGAATTATGAAAGAAAGCGGTGGACATGCTGTTAAATTAGAAGGTGGAAGTGAAATCAAAGATTCAATTAAAAAAATATTAAATGCTGGAATTCCTGTAATGGGACACTTAGGATTAACGCCACAATCTATATACAAATTTGGTACATATACCGTTAGAGCCAAAGAAGATGCAGAAGCCGAAAAATTATTAGAAGATGCCAAATTGCTAGAAAAACTAGGCTGTTTTGCTCTTGTTTTAGAAAAAATTCCAGCTGCATTAGCAGAACAAGTAGCAAAAAGTATTTCAATTCCTGTAATAGGTATTGGTGCGGGTAGTGGTGTTGACGGACAAGTATTGGTTATCCACGATATGTTAGGGATGAACAATGAATTTAGTCCAAGATTTCTACGAAGATATTTAGACTTATATGATCAAATGACAAAAGCAATTGGTCAATATGTAACCGATGTAAAATCAGAAGATTTTCCCAATTCAAACGAACAATATTAATTGTGTCTACGAAAGAAATTTCCACTAAAAACAACCTTCAAATTATTCACGAAGACAACCACATTATTGTTGTCAATAAACGCGTTGGCGATATTGTTCAAGGTGATAAAACAGGAGATAAACCACTCTCAGATGTTGTTAAAGAATACCTCAAAGAAAAATACAACAAGCCTGGTGACGTATTTTTGGGTGTTGTCCATCGTTTAGATAGACCAACTACCGGAATTGTGGTTTTTGCTAAAACTTCTAAAGCCTTAACACGTTTGAATGAAACTTTTAAAAATAGAGAAACTCAAAAAACATATAGGGCAGTAGTTAAAAAAATGCCTCCTAAAGAAAAGGATACTTTAGTACATTTTTTAAAGCGTAATACCAAAAATAATACCTCAAAAGCCCATTTAAAAGAAGTTCCCGAGAGTAAAAAAGCTAGTTTAAGCTATCAAATCATAAAAAAATTAGACCATTATTTTGTGTTAGAAATTGATTTACACACGGGTAGACATCATCAAATCAGAGCGCAATTACAAGCCATAGGTTGCCCAATAAAAGGCGATTTAAAATATGGATTTGATAGAAGTAATCCCGATGGAGGAATTCATCTTCATGCTAAAAAATTAGTTTTAACACATCCAGTTTCAAAAGAAATTATTATATTTAACGCATCAACCCCTAACGATAGTATTTGGAACTCACTTTAAATTTACATACCATGAAAAAAATTATTCTATCATTTTCGTTAATTGCTTCAATGTCGGTTTTTTCTCAAGAACATTTTAGTGGGATTTCTACTTCAAAAAGAGGTGGACTATTAAGTGCAGCAAATAATCCTGCGGAATTAGCAAATATGACTACAAAATATGAAGTAAATGTTTTTAACTTCTCTGTGGCAATGGCTAATAATAAGTTATCAATAAGCGACTTAACTAGTGACGATAATATTGAAGATAAATGGCGGTTTCAAGTTTCTAGCGCAATTTTTTGGTTTTAAAATTTACCGTTTTATTTCCCGCATTTTTGCACCAAATTTTGAAAGATTTGGTTTCAAAATTCGAGAATAAAACTACGTTATTTTTTTGAATAAAGGACATTTTTTAAATAAAATTTTGGTTCATATATAATCTTGAAATTGTATTTAAGGGCGAATCGTATTCGAGTGTTTTTCGAGGTCTTTCATTGATTTGATTTTGGATTGTATTTAGGTCTTTTTTAGTCACCAAATTAAAGTCCGTTCCTTTAGGGAAATAGTCTCTAATAAGCCCGTTTGTGTTTTCGTTAGTTGGTCTTTCCCAAGGGGAATAGGGGTGAGCAAAATAGACTTTTACTTTAGAGTTTTTAGTAAATAATTTGTGCTGTGCCATCTCTGTTCCGTTATCATAAGTTAGTGATAGTTTTAAATGCTTAGGAATGTTTGAGAAAGCTTTTTCAAATGCTTTTCTTACGGATGTTGCATCTTTCTTTTTTAAAGGCACAATGATTAAAAAACGAGTAGTTCTTTCCACTAGTGTTCCAATGGCACTTTCTCTATTTTTTCCCAGTACCAGGTCGCCTTCCCAGTGTCCTGGTATTTCACGCGTATCGACTTCGGCAGGTCTTTCATCGATACGAATAGGGTCTTTTATAGTTGTTCTTTTATCAGCACCACGACGCACATTTCCTCTATAATTTCTTTTTTGACGAAGTTGAGATATGAGTAGTTTTTCAACCTCTTTTTTAGGTTGTACATAGATGTGATAATAGATACTTTCGTGAGATATTTGCATTGATGGATCAAAGGGATAAAATTGTTTTAAAGCATTAGAAATTTGTTGAGGCGACCAATGTAATTTCAGATGTGAATATACAAAATTTTTAAGTTTAGGATTGTTATCCATTTTCTTTTTTCCGCCCCTTTTATTGAGTGATTTTTCAACTGCAAAACCAAGCGCTTTTATAGCATTATATGGTTCATTTTTAAGTCTATTTCTTTCTCTAGAAATTGTACTTGGATGAACAGAAAGTGCAAATGCAATTTGATGATTGTTTTTACCTAAAGCAATTAGTTTTTCAATCTCAAATCGATTGTACTGATTTAGTCTTTTGTAAGCTGTTTTCATACTACAATTTTAAGTTATTTTTTGTCTTAAAATTGCGTTAGATTCTTGAGTCTGCGAATTATTTGAAGGTAACGACCCCGTAAACTTACGACTTGATACACAATTTTTTGGCCCTTCCTTTGCCTTCAAAAAAGGAAAATGGGGTTTTGGTTTAAATTCTTCTGCTTATTTAAAAGCAAATGCAGTAAATGTTGATAATGAATTGGGAGAAGCAATTAGCAATGGTGGTTTAAGCAATTTGTTTACACAAACAAATCTATCTTCAAACGAAAATCAACGTTTAAATGCTACTACTTGGGGTGAGTTAAGTTTTAATATTGCAAGAAATCTTATGGATTCTCCTAAACATAAAATCAACGTTGGTACTAATATAAGATTATTATTTCCAGGTGCGTATGCTAACTTTTCTGCTTCAAATTTAAACGGAACTTTGGTAAATAATTTTGGTAATATTTCTTTAATTAATGCAAGTGCAAACCTTAATATATCTTATGCTGGAGTTTTAGCAAATGACTTCTCTGACCAAGGTAATTATAATGAATTTTTCTCACAAGGAATCAATGGATATGCCTTTGACTTAGGATTTAACTATAGATTAAAGGATGAAAATGATGCTAACAGTTATAAATTAAATACTGGACTTTCTATAAAAAACTTAGGAGCCATGACGTTTAAATCTGACAATAATTTAAGTAAAAATTATTCCTTGAATATAGATGGAATTGAAAGTTTAGACATAAATCAGTTTGAAAACGTACAAAGTATGGAAGAAATTGAAGCCATATTAAATGATCCTGCTAATGCTGGTATTTTACAAACAACTTCTAGCAGTGCTGATGTAAAAATTAAGTTACCTACCGTAATTAATGCATATGCAGATTTACGTCTTCATAAAAAATGGTTTGTTACGGGAACAATTAATCAAAAAATTTCAGATGATACTAAAAGTGATTTAACAACAACTCAAAACTCATATTCCTTAATTCCTAGATTTTCATCAGGTTGGTTTGAAGCCTACGCACCTCTTGCTGCTAATGAAATTTCAGGATTTACAAGTGGTATAGGATTTAGATTAGCTGGTTTCTTTATTGGATCTAACAGTGCTATTTCTGCATTGGCAAGTGATGGGAAACAAGCCGATTTCTATTTAGGGGTTCGTTTCGGATTTTAAACATTTGTAAAATTTGTTTACAAAGTGTGGAATTTGATTTGTAATTTCACCTATTAGACCATTTTATACAAAAAAGTCGAATGCTAATTTTAGGTAATTCATTTAAATATTTAACTCTAACAATTTACATCTGAAAAAATTACCGAATTCAATTGAAGCACTTGAGTCTGATTATTTGTACATTCAAGATTCTCAAATAACAAATGCTGGAAAAGGTTTGTTTACTGCTATTGATATATACAAAGATGAAATAATTTCCTTTTTTAAAGGTGAAATTCTAACGGAAATTGAAGCTGAAAAAAGAGCACAATTAGGAAACGACAAATATTTTATGAACATGTTAGATGGAAGCATTTTAGATGCTATGCATTCTGAATGTTTCGCTAAATATGCAAATGATGCTGAAGCTTTTTCAAAATTAGAATTCAAAAACAATTCCAAAATAACTTTAGATGATGAAGATAATGTTTGCCTCATAGCTAGAAAAAAAATTAAATCAGGTAATGAAATTTTTTGTAGCTATGGTGCAAAATATTGGAAAAAACATAAATAATTCAAATCTATTCCCTTTTAAAATATTTTTTTTGTAATTTTGTTTAACTTTTTTAATTAAATATTAAACAAATGACTATTTCATCAAAAAACAACTTCACAGAAATTGAGATTGATAGAATTATTGAAATGGCTTGGGAAGATAGAACTCCTTTTGAAGCAATAAAATTTCAATTTTCTTTAAATGAAGCTGATGTAAAAATGTTAATGAAAAAAGAACTCAAATTTAGTAGTTACAAACTATGGAGAAAAAGAGTTGAAAATTGCAAAACAAAACACCTCGCTAAAAGAGTTGAAGGCATTGACCGATTCAAATGCAAATTACAAAGAGCCATCACAAACAACAAAATTTCCAAAAGATAAAATGAAAAGTGAAATTCCTGAAAATGTCGTTTTTTCTGAAGAAAATGGATATAATGCAAATGTACTCGCTTATCCAACAAGTGTTGGTGCGCCAGCAATAAAATTAGATAACGTTGTAGATTGGAAAAATATTGGTATTAGAAACGTTAATAAAGAATTCGAAAGCAAGTTTAATGAACTCAAAGCTGAGTATGAAAAATTAATGCAAGAGTATGAATGGAATGAAATTTTATACAATGCTAAATATGCATTTGAACCTATAATTGGCGAAGTCTACCATTTGTACTTAGCTAAAGATGGTTCAAATTTTCTTTCTTTAATTCATCCAGATTTCTGGAATAAAGAACATATTGGTTCCTTTAAACTAAATAGTAACAAAAAATGGATTCAAATTGATTCCAAACAATAATTTAAACTTCAAACTACCCTAACCACCCTTCCCTATCCAAACTACGATACTGAATCGCTTCTGCAATATGATGTGATTGAATAGACTCGGAATTTTCTAAATCAGCTATAGTTCTTGAAACTTTTAAAATTCTATCATAGGCTCTTGCAGACAAATTCAATCGTTCCATAGCGGTTTTTAGCAATTGTAAGGAAACCTCATCCAACACACAAAATTCGCGTATTAGTTTACTACTCATTTGGGCATTGTAATGTATGTATTCATAGTTTTCAAATCGGTGTGATTGTAGTTCTCTTGCTTTGGTAACCCTTTTTCTAATTTCAGTACTACTTTCTGCTTTTCGAGTTTCGGTTAATTTTTCAAACGGAACAGGCGTTACTTCTATATGAATATCAATTCTATCTAATAAAGGTCCCGAAATTTTACTCAAATACCGTTGCATTTCCATTGGAGACGAACTCACAGGTGCATTGGGATCATTAAAATAGCCGCCCGGACTCGGATTCATGCTCGCTACTAACATAAATGAAGATGGATAGGTAATGGTAAATTTAGCTCTAGAAATAGTGACTTCTCTATCTTCTAAGGGCTGACGCATGACTTCTAAAACCTCTCGTTTAAATTCGGGTAATTCATCTAAAAATAAAACTCCATTATGTGCTAATGAAATTTCGCCTGGTTGTGGATAACTTCCGCCACCAACTAAAGAAACTGAACTCGCCGTATGATGCGGACTTCTAAAAGGGCGTTGCGCCATTAAACCGACATCTTTGGTCTTTCCGGCTACGGAATGAATTTTTGTGGTTTCCAAGGCTTCTCGCATGGTCATTGGTGGTAAAATACTTGGCAAACGTTTGGCTAACATTGTTTTTCCTGAACCTGGAGGACCAATTAAAATTATATTATGTCCGCCAGCAGCAGCAATTTCCATACAACGTTTAATTCCTTCTTGACCTTTGACATCGGAAAAATCGTGTTCTGGAAAATCTAAGGTTTTATTGAATTCTTCTTTGGTGTCAATAGTAGTGGGAATCAAATCTGATTTTCCTTCAAAGAAATTAATGACTTGCAATACATTTTCAACTCCATACACATCAAGTCCGTCAACAATTGCGGCTTCTTTTACATTTTGAAAAGGCAAAATCAATCCTTTAAATCCTTCTTCTTTGGCTTTAATTGCTATTGACAAAGCACCTTTTATAGGTTGTAAACCACCATCGAGCGATAACTCGCCCATAATGACATAGTTGTGAATATCTTCTGATTTAATTTGGGAAGAAGCGGCTAAAATACCAACCGCCAAAGTAAGGTCATAGGCTGAACCTTCTTTACGTAAATCGGCCGGAGCCATGTTGATGGTGATTTTTTTTCCGGGAAGTTGGTACCCGTTGTTTTTTAGTGCAGCAGCTATACGATAACTACTCTCTTTTATGGCGGAATCAGGCAAACCTACTAAGTGATATCCTATTCCTTTATCGATGTTTACTTCTACCGTAATGGTAGTTGCTTCAACGCCAAAAACGGCGCTTCCGAATACTTTTACTAACATGGCTTATACTATTTTAATGGCTTATATAGATGCAAATATAAAAAAGTTTTCGAAATAAAAAAATCCCGATTGCTCGGGATTTAATTTATTTTTTGAATTTTGATATGCCGTCTTCTAACCATTTTTTATAAACATCTGCATCTGGTGTGTAGCCAATTTGCTGAGTAATATCGTTTCCATCACTATCTAAAATAATATAATAAGGTTGGGCATTATTTTTATATCTGGTAATTTGATAATCACTCCATTTGTTTCCAATAGTTACAATTTCTTTACCTGTTTCTTTAGAAACGTATTGTTCTTCTTTCGGTAATTCGCGTTTATCATCCACATAAAGTGAAACTAAAACTACTTTATCTTTTAATATGGATAAGATATCTGGTTTCGACCAAACAAAATCTTCCATTTTTCTACAATTCACACAAGCGTGACCCGTGAAATCTAATAAAATTGGTTTCCCAACTTTCTTCGCATAAGCTAATCCATCTTCATAATCATGAAAAGCAATAATACCATGTGGACCTGAATGCGCATGTTCTGGTAAATCACCTGATACTGATGTATTTCCTACTGAAGCACCGAATCCATTTGGACTTTCGCTATAGGTCATTGGAGGTGGAAATCCTGAAATAATTTTCAAAGGCGCACCCCATAATCCCGGAATTAAATAAATTGTAAAAATCGTAACAAAAATTGCCATGAATAATCGTCCAATTGATAAATGAGTCAACGGACTATCGTGGGGTAACGTTAATTTTCCAAAAAGATAAACGGCCCAAGTTCCAAAAATAGCAATCCAAATACCTAAGAACACTTCTCTTTCTAATAAATGCGCTTGAACTACTAAATCAGCATTAGATAAAAATTTAAAAGCTAAAGCTAATTCTAAGAAACCTAATGAAACTTTAACGGTATTTAACCATCCACCTGATTTTGGCAACGAATTCATCCAACCTGGAAACATTGCAAACAACATAAAAGGTAACGCTAATGCAGATGAAAATCCTAACATTCCAATAATTGGTGCCAAACCACCTTTTGAAGCCGCTTCAACCAATAAAGTACCTACAATTGGACCCGTACAAGAAAACGAAACAATTGCTAATGCTAACGCCATAAATAAGATTCCTACGAAACCTCCTCTATCGGCTTGTTGATCAACTTTATTTGCCCATGAATTTGGTAAAACAATTTCGAATGCTCCTAAGAATGAAGCCGCAAAAAACACTAATAATCCAAAGAATATCAAATTGAACCAAACATTAGTTGATAATGCATTTAAAGAATCTGCACCAAAAATTCCAGTTACTAAAGAACCTAAAATCACATAAATAAGAATAATTGAAACTCCGTATAAAATGGCATTTTTCTTTCCTTCTGCTTTGGTTTTACTTTGTTTGGTAAAGAAACTTACTGTCATTGGTATCATTGGAAATACACAAGGTGTCAATAAAGCTGCAAATCCACCAAAGAAAGCCAAGAAGAAAATAGCCCATAATCCTTTTTTCTCTTCTTTAGGAGCCGAAGTTGAAGCAATTTCTTTTGTATTTTTTTCTGTATCAACACTAACAACCGATGAGGAATCTAAAGCAACAGAAGAAGAATCTGCTGTAACTACATCGCTTGCAGTTTCCATTGCGGCTGTTTTAATTTCTGGCAAAGTAAACGTGAAAGTGTTATCGCCTTGAATACATTGTTCTTTACAAACTTGGTATTCTACATATACTTTAATCGTTTTTAATTTGGGATTAGTAACCTTAATCGTTTGTTTGAAAGTAGCCTTTTTAGCAAAATAAAATTCATCTACTTCAAAAACATCATTAAACACTTTTTTATAAGGACTTTCCTTGGTTTTTCCAACCAATTGATAATTTCCTTTCGATTCTTTAAACGTAAAAACGGTTGGTTGTGAACCTCCGTCTGGCGTGAATTGCGAATACAAATGCCATTCGTCTTCTATAACCACATCCATTACTAAAACAAACTCATTGTCTGATTTTTGCTCAACTTTAGAGGACCATTTTACTGGATTAAAAATTTGAGAATATCCTAGAAAGGAAAATAATAAGGTGAATACTAAAACTAATTTTTTCATTAGGTTATGTCTATTTTTATAATTTGTTGTGTTCTTTCGGTTGCTATAAATCGTTGATCTGCTCTTTTACCAATTACCCATATAATTTGGTCTTCCGAACACAATAACCATTGATTTTCTTTATCTAAAAGCGAATATTTCTCATCTTTGAAATATTTACTCAATTTCTTTTTTCCGTTCATTCCTGCCGGATAAAAATAATCGCCTTCTTGCCATTTTCTAATTGTAAGCGGAAATTTGATTTTGTCTTCGTCTACAAATATACAATTTGCATTCACATTTTCCCCCCCTGAAAACCTTGAAAAGATAAGTTTTAAGGGAATATTAACTTTACTTTCTATTGATTCAATGATGAAAACTTCCGATTTATTTATTGAATTTCTTTCCGAAAGGATTAATTTCTCTCGATCTTTCAATAAAACATGTGTTTCAGAAAACACTTGTTTTCCAGATTGTGCTTCAACCAAATCATAAATATCATTCCAAGCCGAAAAACCATAACTTTTAAGCCATTGGAACAAATAGGCTTTGTAATTTTGGAATTCAAGCAATGGTTTCAAATGGATTTCTAATTGATTTCCCTTCTCTTTAACTACTTTTTCAAAAACCAATTTAGAAGCATCGTTCACCAAAGATTCTGCTTGTTGCAAATGATGTAAAGTATTTTGAAACGAATCTAAAAATCCCGAATTCAATTCTTTTAATGTAGGAACAATGTTGTGACGTAATTGATTTCTAAAATACTTGTCTGAAGCATTACTCGAATCTTCTCGCCATTGAATTTTATTTTCTTTGGCATAATTCTCAATTTCTTCTCTTGAAAAAGGTAATAACGGACGAATAATGTTTCTATTTTGAGCTGGAATTCCCGTTAAACCTTCTAAACCAGTTCCTCTAGTAAAATTGATTAAAAACGTTTCCACATTGTCATCTAAATGATGCGCAGTTAAAACATAATCAAATCCAAGTGAAAGTAATTCTTGAAACCAATCATACCTTAATTTTCGAGCGGCTAATTGAATCGATAGTTTATTTTCTTTAGCAAATTCGAGTGTTTCAAACGAATTTATAAAATAAGGAATATATCCATCTTGACATATTTCTCTAACTAACAATTCATCTGCATCGCTCTCTTTTCCACGCAATTGAAAATTACAATGAACTACGCAAATCTCAAACCTCAACTTATAAAACAAGTCCAACAAAACCATACTATCAATGCCTCCACTAACTGCTAAGAGCAATTTCTTGTCCTTCAGTTGGGGAAAATTTTGTTCGATATGATGTTGGAATTTTGTAAGCATTAATAAAGTAGTTAGTAAAAAGGGATTAGGGATTAGTTATCTGCCAATTTATTAATTAGCGAATTTAGCATTTTTTCAATTTCTATTGACAATTCATTAATTTCTTTGCAATCTTCTTTAGAAATAAAATTTAGATTAATCGCAATTTCTATTTGGGTTTGACATTCAAATAAAGAACCTCTGGCTATTTGCAAAAATCTTGAGTAATCTTTTTTGTAATTTCTTCCATAACCTTCAGCTATATTTGAAGGAATAGAGACTGAACTTCTCCTAATTTGCGAAATTAATCCAAACTTTTCACTTTCAGGAATTTTTGCAGTTAGAGAATAAACCAAGGTAACCCAACTCATCGATTTTTGCCAAACTATTAAATCTCTATAACTTTTCATATTTATTGCTTTTTACTCTTCCCTAATCCCTTGTTACTTTTCCCTAGCTTAAAACCTCAAACATTGCTTTTGCCTTCAACAAACATTCTTCATACTCCATTTCAGGAATAGCTTGAGAAGTAATAGCACTTCCAACAGAAAAAGATAAATATTGATTTTGTGAATTATACAAAATACTTCGAATTACGACATTGAAATCAAAATCGCCGTTTGGAGTGAAATAACCTACTGCTCCACTGTATAATCCTCGTTTGGTTTCTTCTAATTCTTCAATGATTTGCATAGCCGAAATTTTGGGTGCACCAGTCATGCTTCCCATTGGAAAAGTAGTTCTTAGAATTTCAATTGGTGAAGTTGTATTTTCTACTTCGGAAACTATCGTTGAAATCATTTGGTGGACTTGCTTAAACGTATAAATTTGACACAATTCTTCTACTTGAACACTCCCTTTTGTAGCGGTGTGCGATAAATCGTTTCGAACTAAATCTACAATCATAATGTTTTCAGAACGTTCTTTTTCGTTATGAATTAAATCTGATTTTAATTGTTCGTCTTGTTCTAAATCGAAACTTCTTCTAGCTGTTCCTTTGATGGGTTGGGAAATGACTTTTAAACCTTCTTTTCGCAAATAACGTTCTGGTGAAGCGGAAAGCAAATACTGAAAATTATTTTTGAAGTACACTGCAAATGGTGGCTCCGAAATCGCATTCAGTTTTTGGTAGATTTCCAAAGGTTCGATTTGAGCATTTTCGGAATAAAATTCCATACAGAAATTGGCTTCGTAAATGTCGCCACGGTGAATGTTTTCGAGCATTTTTGAAACTTTGGAAAGGTAATTTTCTTTTGAGATGCGTTGTTCAATGGTGATGGAAGTTGGAAGCTGGAAGTTGGAAGTCAATGAAAGGATTTCTTCAAAATCAGATTCTATTTCGTCATCGCACATTCGTAAATACTGCATTTCAATTTGATTTTCTTTAATTAAAAACAACTTTTTAGGTTGGAAAAAAAACAAATCGGGAAACGCTAATCCATCGAAATTATTGGATTGTAAATCTTCGGTATCATTTTTTAAATCGTAGGACAAATAACCAAACAACCAATCTTTCGTTTGACTTTGGTACTGATACAAATCTTGAAACGCATTTTCGTAATCAGTTTTAATTGAGGTAAAAGCATCAACCGCCAAAACCGCATCGTAACTCGAATACTTTTGATGATACTGATTCGAATCTAAAAAAACGACTTCTCTGTGTTGGTTTGCCCAATGCAAAAGTTGGTTTTTAAAGTTCGAAAACTGGGAAATATCTTTTGTAATTACTGTTCTCAAATTGGAAAATTTACTTCGTAAAAGTACAACAAAAAAATAGTTGTTGGAAAATGGTTCAAATGTTAAAATTTGGCACGGTTTTTATTCTTGCCTCTACAACTAACCATTTAAAAATTCATTTCTATTGATTCTAAAACTACTCGTATTAAAAACAATTAATCAATAACTTAAAAATGAATTTTTATGAACAAAAACACCAAAATCGTATTGACTTTACTAGCGCTTGGTTTAGTATTCGCATGTAAAGAATCTGCTGCGTCAGAAGAAGCAAATTATGCAGAAGAAACTGCAACCGATAGCACAAGTGTTGTTTCCTCTTCGGCAGCCGTTGAAAACAAAAACAGCAATCGAAAATTTGTACGAACGGCCGATGTGAAATTTAAAGTCAAGAATGTAGCCAAATCGACTTATGCCATTGAAGATGCAACTACGAAATTTGGTGGATTTGTAACATATACCAACCTACAAAGTAATATTCATAACGAAGACCGAACCAAAGTGAGTCAGGATAGCACTTTAGTGACTACAAAATATAAAGTAGACAATAACATCACGATTCGCGTTCCGAATACGAAAATGGACACCGTGATTAAAACCATAGCGAAACAAATTCATTTTTTAGATTACCGCATTATCAAAGCAGATGATGTTTCGTTACAAATGTTATCCAATGAATTAGCTCAAAAAAGAAGTAATTCTTCAGAAAAAAGATTGGAAAATGCTATTGATTCCAAAGGAAAGAAACTAAATAAAATTGTAAAAGCCGAAGAAACTTTAGATGCTAAAAAAGAGCAAAATGACGCTTCAAAATTGCAGAATTTATCACTTCAAGATCAAGTGAATTTTAGCACTTTAACACTAAACATTTACCAAGACGAAAGCATCAAACAAGAAATGGTAGCTAATGAAAAAAGCATCAACGCTTACCGACCAAATATTGGTTTGCAAATTTGGGATAGTGTAAAAACGGGTTGGTTTATGTTGGAAAACATTATTTCATTTGTAGTAGTACTTTGGCCATTTGCCTTAATTGGTTTTTTAGGATTCTTTGGATATAAAAAGTTTTTAAAAAAGTAAGAAATAAGCCATCGGGAAACTGGTGGTTTTTTGTTTATAAGATTATATAGCGACTAATATTGCATTAGATTTTTTATTATTTTTGAAAAAAGATAAAATAGACATTTGTCATACATATACACCCAAAATTGGGTAGCTAAGTATGATTTTGTCAGACATATTTACTAGTTGTGCGACACCCTAAAACCACCGCACATTAAAGCACATTTGGTTTTCCCAACACTCAAAAAAAACTTCAAAATATTGTCTAAGCAAAATATTATTATTATTTTTGTCAAAATCGTCAAGATTAAAAATTCAAGACAATGGAAACAAATTTTGGAGGATACATACGAAGTCTAAGAAATCAAAACAATCTTACACTTACTCAATTAGGTGCAAAACTTGGTATTGACTCGGGAGCTTTAAGTAAAATTGAAACAGGCAAAAAAGAGTTTGATGAAAAGTGTTTGGAGAGATTAGCCAACACTTTTGGACTTGACATCGAAGATTTGAAAACAGAATATTTTGGTGACCAATTCGCTAAAAAAATGTACCAATATAACTGCTCTCCAAAAACATTAATTGTTGCAGAAGAAAAGGTAAATTATCTAAAAAGCACAAACGTTAAACAAGGAGAAATAGATTTTGAAGATGAAAAGTAAACCAACAGTAATAGACTTGTTTTGCGGTTGTGGTGGACTTTCTTATGGGTTTATTGAAGCAGGTTATGATGTGCTTTTAGGTATTGATCATTGGAAAGATGCTGTTGTGACTTTTGAAAATACTCACCAAAACGCAAAAGGAATTGTAGCAGATTTATTTAAAGAAACACCAAAAGAAATTGGACAAAAAACAGGAATAAAAAATGTCGATGTAATTATTGGCGGACCGCCTTGCCAAGGATTTTCTATTGCAGGAAAAAGAATTGTTGATGATGAACGCAACAAACTTTATAAGTCTTTTGTAAGTTTTGTAAAACATTATCAACCAAAAGTTTTCTTAATGGAAAATGTTCCAAATATTATATCAATGGGAAACGGAGTAGTAAAAGAGAGTATAATAAAAGACTTTGAAAAACTCGGTTACACCGTAGTTTACAAGATTTTATTAGCTTCTGATTATGGCGTTCCGCAAAACAGAAAACGAGCATTTTTTATTGGAACAAAAAATAACAAAGAATTTGTTTTTCCTGAACCAACAACCGAAAAACATATCACTTCAAAAGAAGCAATTTCTGATTTACCGAAAGAAACATTGGATGACGGAAGTAAATATCCAATAAAAGCACAAAATGAATTTCAAAGATTGATGAGAAAAAACTCCTCTGGAGTTTTCAATCATCAAATTACAATTCATAATGAGAAAACGATTGAAATTATTTCGATGGTTCCCGATGGTGGAAATTATAAGAATTTACCAAAAGAACTTCATCAGACAAGAAAAGTAAACATTGCGTGGACGAGATTAAACAGCCAAAAGCCAAGTTTCACGATTGATACAGGGCACAATCATCATTTTCATTATGAGTTTGCTCGTGTTCCAACTGCAAGAGAAAGTGCAAGACTTCAATCTTTTCCCGATGATTATATTTTTAAAGGAGGAAAAACAAGTCAATTAAAACAAATTGGTAATGCTGTTCCTCCATTATTGGCTAAAACAATAGCAGAAGAATTAATTAAATACATTTAAAAATGTTCAATCCAGATATTCAATATAGATGCGACATTCTCAGAGGCAAGGCTCAAAAAGAGATGGATAATCTATTGCCTGCATATGCAAATATGATAGAAGAAATTTGCCCTGAAACTAAAGAGAGGTTTAAAGTATTATTTAATAATAAATTATCTCAACTGTTCTATCATAAAGACTATATTGAACTAAATAAAAGTAATAGTAAAGTAATTGATAACCACAGAACAGAAACTGCTGGGAAATTATTTGGTCTATTTTTTACTGATGGTAAATTCATTTATCAAAGTCCTAGTAATGAAAAACTATTGAATGATAATGATCAGCCTGCTTTTTTCAAAAATCTTTGTTTGAATTTTCAATTTCCAAATGGAACTCAAGCAATTCAAACAGTTAAGGAAAGAATTAATGATGGAATAAAGTTTAAACCATTTCATTTTGTTTTAGCATTGCTTACATTGGCTCAAAATAATGGAACTGTTCTTACCAAAGATGAAATTGGTTATTATGTATTGAATGCGAAACAAGTTTTACAAGGAACTATTTCAGTAGAAGAAGTTTTAGGTGTAATTCTAAAAGATAGAGCCGAAAATACAAGCAAAAAATTAAAATCAGGTTCTTTTCATACACAACACATAAGAGAACAATTTAACTTATTGGCATTGGCTAACTTGATAATTATCGAAGGGAATAATTTAGTAATCAATAAAGCCGAACAAGAAATTATTGATGTTTTCATTTCAGAATTAGCACAACCGTTACAATTCAATATTTTCAAATATGATTTGAGTAATGATGATGAGAAAAAACAAATGTACTCTGATTGGTCTGCTTATTTTGGAAAAATAGCTGTTCCAAATACTGAAATTTTATCAACTTCAATAGAAGCATTACAACGAGAGGAAATCGAAAAACCTAAAGTTCCGCAAAAAGGAACCGACCAAACTATTTTAGGTGATGAAGGAGAAGATTTTGTTTTCAGTTTAGAGAAAAACCGAGTAAATACAACACATCCACGTTTGGTAAACAAAGTATTGCTTTTAGGTAAACAGAGAGGTTTAGGCTATGATATTTCTTCTGTTGAAGCAGCCGAAAACCGAGAAGAACCAGAATTTGCAAGGTTTGTTGAAGTAAAATCTACAAAACGGATTACCGAACCCGACTTAAACGACAATTCTTGGACTGATACAATCAACCTAACAAGAAAAGAATGGATAGCTGCAAAACAATATCGTTCTGCATACAATATTTATCGGGTTTACTTTACTCCAAATGCGACAATAGTAAGAAAAATAAACGAC
>JBIKZB010000149.1:0-4922 GCA_044354955.1 Flavobacterium sp.
AATTGTTTTAAGGCTAAAAAAACTATATGACCCCAAAAATAATCGCATTTGATGCAGACGATACTTTATGGCACAACGAACCTTATTTCGATGAGGCGCAAGAACGCTTTTGTGTGTTGTTTCAAGATTATGCTTCAAGTCAGGAAATTTTGGGATTGATTTTGAATCATCAAATTAAGAATTTACCGCTGTATGGTTTCGGAATCAAAGCGTTTACGTTGTCTATGATTGAGTCGGCTTTGGAATTGACCAATCATAAAATTTCGGGACAAAATATTGAAAAAGTGATTCAAATTGGAAAAGATTTACTGCAAAAACCAGTCGAATTGTTACCCAACGTAGAATCCGTTTTGGAACAATTAAAAGGAAAATATAAATTAGTTGTCGCTACAAAAGGTGATTTAAAAGACCAACACAGAAAATTACACGATTCTGGAATTGGCGCTTATTTTCATCATATTGAAGTCATGAGCGACAAAGCAGAATTGGATTACGAAAAAATGTTAGGTCGATTGGATTGTAAAGTGCAAGATTTTCTAATGATTGGAAATTCATTAAAATCTGATGTTTTACCCGTTTTAAATATTGGCGGACACGCGATTCACATTCCGTATCACACCACTTGGGAATACGAAAAAATTGATTTTAAAATTGAACACGATAATTTTAAATCGTTTACCAATATTACGGAAATCTTACCCTTACTAAAATGAAGCAAAAAATAGACATCGCTACTTGGAATCGAAAAGAACATTTTGAATTTTTCTGTACTTTCGAAGAACCATTTTTTGGGATTACCACACCAATAGATATGACTATTGCTTATGAAAAGGCAAAAGCAATGCAAATTCCGTTTTTTGTTTATTATTTACACAAAACGATTGCTGCTGTAAACCAAGTGGAAAATTTCAGGTATCGAATTGAAGGAAATGATGTAGTACTTTATGACGAAATTGACGCTTCATCAACCATAATGCGTGAAGACAAAACCTTTGGTTTCTCATTCATGAAATTTCATTCCGATATTCACGAATTTGCTAAAATTGTGCAAACGGAAATCGAAAGAATTCAAATTACACCTGGACTATTTACAAGAGAATTTCCCGAAAATATTATTCATTTTTCTGCTATTCCTTGGGTTAATTTTACAGGTTTAACCCATTCTCGAAGTTATACTTTACCTGATAGTTGCCCAAAAGTTTCTTTTGGAAAGTTAATTACAGAAAACGGAAAAAAATCAATGTCTTTAGCTGTAATGGCGCATCACGGTTTAGTTGACGGCTATCATATGGGATTGTTTGTAGAAGCTTTACAAACAGAATTAAATAAATAAACCACCGACAAAAGTCGATGGTTTATCAATCAAACGGCATTTAAAATTGCTAAAATATCTTCTTCAAATCGTTCCGATTTTTGTTTCCCAAAACCTTTGATTTGTTGTAATTCATCTAAGTTGCTTGGCTTATACATCGCTAAATCGATTAATTCTGAATTGTGACAGATCATATACTTTTTCAGTTTTAAAGCTTCTGATTTTTCGTTTCTCCATTGAGTCAAATAACCGTAAACTTGCTTGTCTTTCGGATTCAAATCTTCATACGATTTACGTTCTAATCGTTCTGGTTTTTCTTGTTCTTCTGATTCGTAATGAACAATTATCGACCAATGTGCTTCTTACTTTCCACAAATTGTGTGCTCGATTTTTTAAACGTAACAGTATTCAAAAAAGCATTCAATTGTTGTTGATCGTACTCCAAAAATGCGTTATCCAATCGGATGGAAAATACTTTAACTTGCATAACATACTTATTTACCTATTAACAAAATTTCGTTTGCAACAACTTCGGTAACAAAACGTTTATTTCCGTCTTTGTCATCGTAACTTCTGTGTGTTAGTTTGCCTTCGATAGCGATTTCTTTGCCTTTGGTTACAAAACGCTCGATAATATCAGCCGTTTTGCCCCAAGCGGTTACACGGTGCCATTGCGTTTGTTCTACTTTGTCACCGTTTTCACGATAATACACTTCGTTTGTAGCGATGCTGATGTTTGCTAATTTTTTTCCTCCTTCAAGGCTTTTGATTTCTGGTTCTTGACCAACGTGTCCGATTAATTGTACTGAATTCTTCATGGCGTGTAAATATTTAATGTTTGTGTTAATTGATTTTTTTGGAACACAGATTCAAAAAATTGAAATAATCTTAAAAATCTATGTGTTGAATTTTGAAATTGTAATTGAGTTTGAAATTGATTACTTGGTTAATAAAACTAATTCATTAGCAACAACTTCTGTGATGTAACGTTTGTTTCCGTCTTTGTCGTCGTAGCTTCTGTGGGTTAATTTTCCTTCTATAGCAACATGACTTCCTTTGGTTAACAATTTTTCAATGATGTCTACTGTTTTTCCCCAAGCGGAAACTCTATGCCATTCGGTTTGTTCTACTTTTTCGCCTTTGGCGTTGGTGTAATTTTCATTTGTAGCGATCGTAAAGTTTGCTACTCTTCCAGATTCTAAGTTTTTGATTTCTGGTTCTTGACCTACATGTCCGATTAATTGTACTCTGTTTTTCATGGCGTGTAAAAATTTAAATAATTAATAAAATTGATTTTTGAAATTGAACTTGCTATTGAATTTTGCTTTCGTTCATTTCGACAGTGCAAAGATGTGGCGAGAAAAAAACGTTATTCGGTAATTAGCTATTTAATATCGGTTGTAAATATTTGTAAGCGTTTGTAAATGGAAATTATTTTTGTATATTCGCTTTAACTATAAGACTTTACAGATGAAAAAATCACTCTTCCAAAAAAGTATTTATTTTTTACTTTTTATTTGTTCGTTTAGCGCATTTGCACAAAACACCTTGAATTATAACGATGAAAAAGGATCGCCAAAAGCTACTTTACAAGATGTAAAATGGATTGTTGGCAATTGGAAAGGCGAAGCTTTAGGTGGCATTTGTCAAGAAACTTGGAGCGAACCCATTGGAAATTCGATGATGTTTAGCTTCAAATTAGTGGTTGATGGAAAAGTCGTTTTTTATGAATTGGGCCACATTATTGAAAAAGAAAAAACGCTGTTGTTACAACTCAAACACTTTGATGGCGAATTAAAAGGTTGGGAAAAAGCAGAAGTAAGCGAGGATTTTAGATTGGTAAAAGTCACCCCAACACATGTGTATTTCGACAAATTTACGTTTGAGAAAATTTCGGATAACGAAATCAATATTTTCGTAGTTTTTGAGGATAGTGGTAAAGAAATGAAGTTTAATTTTAAGAAGTAAACTATGAGTAAAACCTGTTTAGAATGTGGCGATAAAATCATTGGTCGCGAAGACAAAAAGTTTTGTTCGGATGGTTGCCGCAATGCTTACAACAACAAAATGAACAAAGATCAGAACAATCTGATGCGCAACATTAACAACAAATTGCGTAAAAATTATCGCATTTTGTGTGAACTCAACCCAGAAGACAAAGGAAAAACCACGAAAACCAAATTACTTAGTAAAGGTTTCGATTTTGAGTTTTTTACAAGTATGTTACAAACCAAAACAGGCAACACCTATTTCTTTTTGTACGACCAAGGCTATCGCGCTTTGGAAGATGATTTTTATATGTTGGTGAAGAAAGATAGTTAAGAAGAAAGATGAAAGAAGAAAAAGAAAAGATTGCCATACTCGGCTGTGGTTGGCTCGGATTACTGTTAGCCAAATCATTACTTTCAAAAGGTTACGAAGTAAAAGGTTCTACGACTTCGGAAAGTAAATTAAACGTGTTGAAAAACGCTGGAATTTCGCCTTTCCAAATCAAATTGGAAGCACATAAAATCATTGGCACTATTGAAGATTTTCTAAAAGAAACCGATGTTTTAGTGATTGATATTCCACCAGGATTAAGAAGAGCAATTTCGTCTTCACAGGAAATGACATTCGTAAATAAGATAAAAATTTTAATACCATTCATTGAAAAATCAGGCATTCAGAAAGTCATTTTTGTGAGTTCGACTTCGGTTTATAGTGATAGTTTTCCAATTGTTGAAATTACGGAAGAAACAAAACCAAATCCCGATACCGAAAGCGGAAAACAATTAGTAATTGCCGAATCGCTTTTACAATCTAATTCACATTTTAAAACTATCATAATTCGTTTTGGTGGTTTGCTTGGCGATGATCGTCATCCGATAAAATTTTTGGCAGGCAGAACGAATGTTGAAAATCCAAATGCGCCAGTGAATATGATTGAAAGAGAAGATTGTATTGGAATTATTGAAAAGGTTCTCGACTTCGCTCGAGATGCCAATTGGGAATGGAATCAAACCTTCAACGCTGTCGCACCTCAGCATCCATCACGTACAGCATATTATCACAAAAAAGCTGAACTATTCCATTTACCATTACCTACCTTTGCGGAAGATTCGGAATCGAAAGGCAAAATTATTTCTAGTGAAAAAGTAGAAACTATTTTAGGTTATTCGTTCCAAAAAGAAATTTAGTAATGGCGTATTTTAGCGTGTTTCACAATTACATCCAACAAAAGAAAAATGCGATTGGCTTGCCCATTCTAGCATTAATTTGGATTAGCTTTTTCTGGGGAACTACTTGGATTGCTTCCAAAGAAGGTGTCAAGCACATGCCTCCGATGCAATTGGTTGCGCTGCGTCAACTTTTTGGTGGATTGTTGTACTTGCTTTATTTCTTAATCAAAAAACATCCTTGGCCAAACAAACGACAATGGCGCACTATTTTGGTTCTGAGTGTCTTGAATTTCATGCTGAGTAACGGTTTGAGTACTTGGGGCGTGAAATACATTTCGAGTGGTTTGGGTGCGATTATTGGTTCAATTTTTCCGCTGTGGATTGTAATCATCAGTTTGTTTCGTGGACAAAAAACATCTTGGAAAGCTGTTGTGGGTATGATTGTTTCTTTT
>JBIKZB010000150.1:0-4906 GCA_044354955.1 Flavobacterium sp.
TACCATAATAGTAAGCATCTTCAGAATCTTTGGTATCTAAGGCTAAAATATTATCAGAAATTAAATGTAAATCAAGTTCCCAATCACCTAATTTTTCATGTTTAATAGTACCATCAATTACTCCTTTAGTATTGTATTTTGTATCTGTTACTTCAATTTTCCGCAAGCTAAATTGATGTTCTGTTAAATCTACAATTGCATTTTTTTCAAACGCATAATCGACATTAAGATATGGCACACGCATACCTGCATCGTTAAGATATAATCGCCCATCAATTTCAGGATCAGAATATGACCCTCCAATAGTGGTTCTACCAGTTGCATTACCTCTAACATCTGATAAAACACTTCCTAAAAGTGAACCAAAAGGTGCCAAATTGAAGGATTCAAAACCAGCTTGTAAATCCAAACTAGATAGATCTCCAACAAAATTTACATTTCCATCTAAGAAAAAGTGTTCTTTACCATCTTGCTTCAAACTTGAATTGACTTTAAATTGATTAAAATATTCGTTTCCTTCAATTTTAAAGTCTAAATCACCCAGTAAAAACTGATTAATTTTTAAACTATCGATGGTAAGATTGGAAATAGGATCATATTTATTGTTATCCTGTTTGTAGGTAATATTACCATTAACCTTCCCTCCAAATGACAAACTATCTAAAGAAGGTGTAATTTTATTTAAATCAACATCTTCAAAAGATAATTTAAAATCTTTATAAGTAGAATCCCTCATGGTTCCTACAAAATCAATTGTTTGATCGTTGTGCGATAAACTTAATTTTTCAAAGTTGAAATCAGTAAAACCTTTATTAAATACAATTTTATTATCTGTAGTTTCCCCTTCATTAATGAACCACATATAATCTTTAAATTTAATTTCAGATTTTTTAAATCCAACAATAGATTGTTTGTCTTCATTAATAGTATGATATAAATTCAAATCATAGCTATCCTGCCCTTTTAGTCCACCTTTAAACTCAGAACGCACAAACAACGTATCATTAAGCGTTACATTAATCAAATTAAAATCAGCAATTTTATATTTGTTATTTTTAATGGAATCAATCGAAATATAAGCGTTATATAAAGGATTTTTATTATCAATATCAATTTTAATATTATCTATCGAATTTTCATAAGCTACAATGTTTGGAGATGTAAAATCGAAAACAAATTGTCCTTCATCACCATTAATTTTACCTTCTAATTTGGTGTTTTCAGATATTTTTATGTCGGGCAAAATTATCTCGACAATTTTATCGTAAACTGTCAAATCAAAATCAATGAACTGACCTTTTTCTAACTTATTTGGAGCATAATTAGCATACAAACTTCCCAGTGCATTTTCAACCATTTTCTGCACTTGATTCACTTTATATTTTCCAACAATTTTTCCTGTAATAATATCGGGAGAATTGATTTCAATAGTTCTCACTTTTTCTGCATCAAAAGTGGAGGTAATTTCGAAATCATCTAAAAAGTACGCGTCTTTATTATTTTGATAAGAAACACTTTTGACTTGTAAGATACCTGCTAAATCATCTATAGAATTTCCATTAGCTTTAAAGTTTATGTTTCCTTTAAAAATTGAAATTGAGTCTGAATCTATAAATTTTAACGCATATAAATTAGCATAATCAATTTGTGTTTTAAAATCGTATTTCTTTGCTTTCAAACTTAAATCTACAATTCCATCAAAATCCATTTTTAAGTTTGGATCATTGCTGTTAAAATAACCTTTATAATAAGGCATTTTCATGCTACCATCAACTGTAATATTTTGATAATTATAACCGTAGTAATAGAATTTTTGAATCTTCCCTTTAATAGCAGTATTTAATAATTTTTGCGTAAAACCTTTTCCATTCACATCTAAATCAAGGGTAGTTTTTCCAATATCATTTTGACTTAAAAGTGTTCCTAAATCAAACGTTTCAAGTTTAATATTTCCTTGATAAGAAGCATTATCAATGTTATCGATGTTTTGCATGGCTAAATTAGCTTGCAAATACCCCAATTGAGACATCATTAAAACGTCAGCATTAATAATTTTCTGTGTCAATTCTACAGCTCCTGAAATATCTACTGTACCAAATTTTGACAATACAGAAGGTAGATTCTTTCCTAAAATTTGAGGCATTATAGCCTTTAAATTTTCGTAATTTGAAACTACTCTATTAAAATTTCCTTTCATGTAAAACTTTTGATGTTCTTTACCAAAAAGATTTTGAAAGTTAACGGTACCAATAATTTCTGACTGATTTTTATCAACTAATTTTAAATTATAGGTCGTAAAATTATTAAGTGTTCCTACTAAATGTGTGTCAAGATAAAACATATTGTTTTTTCCAAACTCATTATAAAAATAATTCAAATCATTAGAAGCAATGGCTGCTTTGTCGAATTGAACATCAAAAATTACTTTATTATTAAAATCAGCAAAATCTTTTCGATCATATTTCAATTCCACTCTTCCTTTCATCTCAGAGTGTTTTGTATTCATGGCTAACCTTTCTAGTAAAATATTCTTTTTGGTATAGGTAAAATCTGCTGTAATATCCTCTACCTTTAATCCTCTATGATCGTTAAACGATAACTTATCGATAAAAGTGGTAACATTAGCGCCTTTAATAAAGAAATCCTCAATTTTACCATTAAGCTTTGTGAAATCAACTATTTTTGGCGTTTGAAGATTATGATCAATATACTGAAAGCGACTGTTAAATACAGTCATTTTATTGGCTTTCATTCTAAATTTTCCCGATGAAGGCGAACCATCATCAAAAGCCTCAATAAATTTATCTAAATTAGTGTAATCTTCATTTTTATAATTCACCAAACGCACATCCAAACCATGCAATACCACATTATTCATGTAGGGATGTCCCGGATCATATAACTTTTTAAAACTTAGAATAGAAGTATTTAATTTTTTGATGTAAAATAAAGTGTCCTTATGATGATCTAAGACTAAAACATCTCCCAACTTTACGCTTCCAAAAGGTGTGATAGCCACTTTTCCAATGGTAATATTAGTACCATACGATTTATTAATACTATCGGTTGCATATTTTCCCAAATAAGTTTGTACCGATGGTAACGACAAAAGTATACCCATCAGCAGCAACAATAGGAGAATCCCTATAATTATTCGAAATACTATTTTTTTAAATTTTTTGATACAATCTTTTGTTTTAAATTTGCAATCAATTCCCTTTTAAGTAGTAATCCAACAAAAATAAGAAATTTTGTAAGATAATTTACAATATCTTTAATTCAAATTTCGTGCCTAAAATGTCTGAAAAAAAAATTTATACGTTAGCTATTGAAAGTTCGTGCGATGACACTGCTGCAGCTGTACTTTGTAACGATGTTGTGTTGTCAAATGTTGTTGCTCGACAAGCAATTCACGAAGAATATGGAGGTGTTGTACCCGAATTAGCTTCTAGAGCTCACCAACAAAATATTGTTCCGGTAGTAGATGTAGCCCTAAAAAAAGCGGGAATTACAAAAAACGACCTAAACTGTATCGCGTTTACTCAAGGTCCTGGTTTAATGGGTTCACTTTTGGTAGGAGGCTCTTTTGCGAAATCAATGAGTATGGCTTTGGATATTCCGTTGATTGCTATTAATCACATGAAAGCGCATATTTTAGCACATTTTATTGCTGAAGAAAATTATGAGAAGCCTACATTCCCTTTTTTAGCCTTAACTATTTCAGGAGGTCATACCCAAATTGTAAAAGTGAGTAGTTTTTTTGACATGGAAATTATTGGAGAAACAACTGATGATGCGGTAGGAGAAGCGTTCGACAAGAGTGCTAAAATATTAGGACTTCCCTATCCTGGGGGACCTTTAATTGATAAATTTGCGCAAGAAGGTAATCCAAAAGCTTTTCCTTTTACCAAACCAAAAGTTCCTGGATTAAACTTTAGTTTTAGTGGTTTAAAAACCCAAATTTTATATTTTATTCAGAAAAATGTTGCTTTAAACCCCAATTTTGTGGCTGAAAACAAAGCGGATATTTGTGCTTCTATTCAGTATACTATTATTGCTATTTTAATGGATAAATTAAAACTAGCGGTTGCTGAAACTGGAATTAATCAGATAGCTATTGGTGGCGGTGTTTCTGCTAATTCAGGAATTAGAACCACATTGAAGGAGGCTGAAAAAAAATACGGATGGAAAACCTATATTCCAAAATTTGAATACACTACCGATAATGCTGCCATGATTGGAATTGTTGGGTATTATAACTTCTTAGAAGGAAATTTTAGTAACGCCAAAATAACTTCTAAAGCACGAATTGAATTTTAAAAACTATGCAACTATTCTATAATTCAGAAATAAAAAAAAGTGACAAAACCTTCTTTTTCGATAAAGAAGAAAGTAAACACATAGTTAAAGTATTACGTAAAAAGGAATGTGATAAAATTTTTATTACAAATGGATTAGGCTACTTATTTGAATCAGAAATAATTATGGCTTCCGAAAAAAAATGTGAAGTAAAAATCACAAAGGAAACTTTTCAAGAACCCAATACGTTTTACACCCATATTGCCGTTGCTCCTACCAAAATGAACGACCGTTTAGAGTGGTTTTTAGAAAAAGCAACCGAAATTGGTATTCACGAAATTACACCAATTATCTGTGATCATTCGGAACGAAAAGTGTATAAAATTGATCGAGCTGAAAAAATCATTCAAGCCGCAATGAAACAATCACTTCATTATTATATTCCTAAAATTAATGAACCCGTTTCACTTTCGCAATTCATAAAATCAAACATAACAGGACAAAAATTCATTGCTCATTGTGAAGAAACGGATAAAAAATCGTTTAAAAATGAAGTCAAAAGAGACGAAAAAATCACTATTCTAATTGGGCCAGAAGGTGATTTTTC
>JBIKZB010000151.1:0-4893 GCA_044354955.1 Flavobacterium sp.
TAATTACGATTTTCTCGAATTTTTAGAGCTTCTTGGTAACCATGAGGTTGATTATCTATTAGTTGGAGGTTATGCTGTTATTTTAAACGGTTATGTAAGAAGTACGGGTGATTTAGATTTATGGGTTAATAAATCTAAAGAGAATTATACTAAATTGGTAAAAGTATATAGTGACTTTGGAGCTCCAATATTTCCTTTTGAAGAGTTTGATAATGATAAATTTGATGTTTGGAGCATTGGTGTTGAACCAACAAAAATTGAAGTGCTAACTCATGTTGATGGTTTGAATTTTTATGATAGTTCAAAGAGTTGTAATTATTTAAAAATTCAAAACTTAAAAATTCCTTACATCAATTATGATGATTTGTTGAAGAACAAGGAAGCTTCTGGTAGATATAAAGATTTAGCAGATATTGAACAACTTAAAAAAAACAGAAAAGAATAATGCCACAAGACGTAACCATTTTTATAACCGACAGAAACGGAGTTAAACACGAAGTGTTAGCCCCAACCGACATGAATATGAACATCATGGAGTTAATTCGTTCCTATGAATTAGCGGAAGAAGGTACCGTTGGTGTTTGCGGAGGAATGGCTATGTGTGCTTCCTGTCAGTGTTATATTTTAAACGATGTAATCTCATTGGAACGAAATCCAGATGAAGAAGCAATGCTTTGGGAAGCTTATCACGTAAAGGATAATTCTAGATTAGGTTGTCAAATTCCAATCACAGAAGATTTAGAAGGTCTGGAAATTGAAATAGCACCAGAACAATAATAAAAAAGCGAGAATTACTTCTCGCTTTTCATTTTATACCAATTCATGCTTATGTTCCACTTGCTCTTCAATAGCATTCCAAAGTCCAATTCTTTTTTCCAAAGCTAAAACAGAAATTTCTTGTACTTCATTCCATTTTTGTTCCGATGTTCCGCAAAGTTCTGCAATCATTTGCATTGCCATTGGACCGTGTTCGTCGGCATCTAATTCAATGTGTCTTTCAAAATAATAAATTAATTTTGACAAATCCGTTTCTGGAAAGTTTTGCTGAAAGTTTTTCAAGATTTCGGTAAACATATTTGGAATCAAATCTTCTCTTCCAAAAGTAAAAGCCGCAGCAATTTCATGTGGTTTGCCTTCTTCAATTACTCGAAACGTAAAATCTAAAAACGCTTTCACATTCGGATGTAAATCACTGTGTTTTATCGATACAAAAATGTTTTTTGTTTCTTCTACATTTTTCAAAAATGCATTAATTTGAGTCGTAGAAGCGCCGCATTGCGTCATCGCATCTAAATACATTTCAAAATGACTTTGACGCGTTCCGTCCAATGTTAAATCGGTTTCTTCAGCTACTACAATTTCATTAATTAAATAACGAATCTCTGGATTTCCAATAGGTAACCACGGTGTTGTAGTGCAAGTCAATTTATTTTGTAAGGCTTTTAATAACGACATAAAATCCCAAACTGCATAAATGTGGTTTTCCAAGAAACAATGTAAATCGTCAATCGTTTTTACTTTGTTGTATAACGAATGATTTAATAATTGTTCTTTTTGTTTTTGTATTGATTGGTTTATGGTTTGAATATTCATAGGATAGTTTTCTAATTAAGTTTTTAATCTATTTACTACAAATGTAAAAATGCTTCCCTAAAAAGAGAAGCATTTTATATCAATTTTATCTATTGTTTAATTACTTAAATGCAGGGAAACCTGTAACATCCATACCGGTAATTAACAAGTGAATGTCATGCGTGCCTTCATAAGTAACTACAGATTCTAAATTCATCATGTGTCTCATAATAGAATATTCACCTGTAATTCCCATTCCGCCTAACATTTGACGTGCATCACGAGCAATTGTTAAGGCCATATCAACGTTGTTTCTTTTCGCCATGGAAATTTGAGCTGTAGTAGCTTTTCCTTCATTTCTTAAAACGCCTAATCTCCAAGTTAATAATTGTGCTTTCGTGATTTCAGTAATCATTTCAGCTAATTTCTTTTGTTGTAATTGAGTAGCTCCAATTGGTTTGTCAAACTGAATTCTTTCTTTTGAATATCTCAATGCTGTATCATAACAATCCATAGCTGCACCAATCGCTCCCCATGCAATTCCGTAACGTGCCGAATCTAAACATCCTAGTGGTGCTCCTAATCCAGATTTGTTTGGTAATAAGTTTTCTTTTGGAACTTTTACGTTGTCAAAAATAAGTTCTCCAGTTGCTGAAGCTCTTAACGACCATTTATTGTGAGTTTCAGGAGTTGAAAAACCTTCCATTCCTCTTTCCACGATTAATCCGTGAATTCTTCCTTCTTCGTTTTTAGCCCAAACTACTGCAATGTCAGCAAAAGGTGCATTCGAAATCCACATTTTAGCACCATTTAAAAGATAATGATCACCCATATCTTTATAATTAGTTACCATTCCAGCAGGATTTGAACCGTAATCTGGCTCTGTTAAACCAAAACAACCAATGAATTCTCCGGTGGCTAATTTTGGTAAATATTTCATTCTTTGTTCTTCGTTTCCGTATTTCCAAATAGGATACATAACCAATGAAGACTGAACAGAAGAAGTCGAACGTACACCCGAATCTCCTCTTTCAATTTCTTGCATGATTAATCCATAAGAAATTTGATCTAATCCAGCACCACCATATTCTACAGGAATATACGGACCAAATCCACCAATTTCCCCTAAACCTTTTACGATTTGATGTGGAAATTCTGCTTTTTGTGCGTATTCTTCAATAATTGGAGATACTTCTTTTTTTACCCAAGCACGTGCAGCATCACGCACCATTTTATGTTCGTCAGATAATAATTCGTCTAATAAATAATAATCTGGAGATTGAAATAAGTCTGGTCTCATAGTTTTTGATTTGAAAGTCACAAAAGTAAGTAAAGATTTTTAACAAATCAATGAACAAGTGTTATAATTTTATAAGAAGCATTTTCCAGCTGTCCGCTATATCTTTTTGTTTTATCGAATTCTAAAAACATTTCGTTATTTAGTTTTAAAAGAAGAGTAAAAAAAACAAAAAGGATGCCGCTACCATCTGGGCTAGGGTTACATCTTCAAGTAGAACTCTTTCGTCAATTCGATGTATTCAGGAGTATAATTATGTCTTGAAATTTCAATGATTAATTCATCGATTAAAGGAGTTTGTTCTATTCTACAAAAAGCTAATAAACTTCTTTTAATTTCTGTTGTTGGAGTCCCTTTTACGCGAGTAATTTTTAATGGAAATAAGTCTAATTCTTTGCATAAAGAAACAAATCGATCTTCTTCTTTATAAGGAATAATCACGGAGAATATTCCATTATCCGAAAGTAATAAGGCAGCTGCCTCAATTAATTCTTCAAAAGGTAAAGCGTCTTCAAAACGTGCTAAATCTCTTGAAGTAGTAGGAGATTTAAAATCATCCGTATAAAAAGGCGGATTGGAAATAATTAAATCGTATTCGTCTTCAGGTTCGTCCACAAATTCATCCAATCCTGCATGAAAACAAAATAATTTATCGCCCCAAGGAGAAGCTTCAAAATTTTCGACGCATTGTTCGTAGGCATCTTCGTCAATTTCAATCGCGTCGATTTGTTCAGCGTTGCTTCTTTGTGCTAACATTAAAGATAAAATTCCTGTTCCAGCACCAATATCTAAAACGTTGTACGGATTGTTGATTAACGGAGTCCAAGCACCAAGCAAAACACCATCCGTGCCAATTTTCATAGCACAACGATCTTGATTAACTTGAAATTGTTTGAATGTAAAAGTCATTGGAATTATCCAAGATAAAGGTCAACCAAACCTTCGGGAGTTTCTAATGTAATGGTTTTGTTTGCTCTATCGAGAGCAATGATGAAATCATCAATAAGTGGAATCAAAATTTCAGTTCCGTTTTTATCAATTTCAAAAAGAGGTTGTGCGCCGCTATCGTTAATAGCAGTAATTTTTCCGATGTTTCCTCTCATTAGGTCAATAACATCAAATCCAATTACTTCGTGGTAATAAAATTGAGTGCCTTCTAATTTTGGTAACATAGAAAGTGGAAGATAAATTTCGCTTCCCATGATTTCGTCTGCTTCTTCTTCGGTTTGAATGTCTTCAAATCGAACACGTAAGAATTTTTCTTTGTGGAGTGAACTACTTTCAATAAAAAATGGAACCAGACTTTTGTTGATTTCAACAAAAACTGATTCCAAATTTTGATACAATTCGGGTTCGTCGGTGTCTAAATACGCCAATACTTCCCCTTTGAAACTAAATTTTTTCGCGATTTTACCTAAATAGAAACAATCTTCTTTACGCATGGAACCGCTATAAAATTATGCTTGAGTTTCTTCGTTGTTTTCTTCAACAGCTGGAGTTTCTTCAGCAGCAGCTTCTACTACTTCTTCAGTTACTTCTGCTGCAGCTTCTTCAGCTACTTCTTCTACTTTCGCAGCTTCAGCTTGAGCAGCAATACGTTTTGCGTTTGCTTCTTGTTCAGCTTTGAATGCTTTTGCTTTTGCATCAGCCTCTGCTTTAGATAAACCAGATTTTTTTGCATCAACTTTACCAGCTTTTTCTTCTAACCAAGTTGCTAATTTAGCATCAGCTTGTTCTTGAGTTAAAGCACCTTTACGAACTCCTCCATCTAAGTGGTGTTTTAATAAAGCACCTGTGTAAGATAAAATTGCTCTTGCAGTGTCAGTTGGCTGAGCACCATTGAATAACCATGTAGCTGCTTTTTCGATGTTTAAATCGATAGTTGCAGGGTTAGTGTTTGGATTGTAAGTTCCGATTTTCTCTAAGAATTTACCATCTCTTTTTGATCTTGCATCTGCTGCAACAACCCAATAAAAAGGTTTCCCTTTTTTTCCGTGTCTTTGTAATCTAATTTTTACTGACAT
>JBIKZB010000153.1:0-4881 GCA_044354955.1 Flavobacterium sp.
AAAAGTATTTTCTATTGGGTAAAAGACAATATTAAATATGTTGCTTTTGAAAATGGTTATGAAGGATTTATTCCAAGAGAAGCCAATTTAGTATTTGAAAGAAAGTTTGGTGATTGTAAAGACATGGCAAATATCATTGTTTCAATGGCTACATATGCTAACATAAAAGACGTAAATTTATGTTGGATTGGTACTCGAGAAATTCCATACTCCTATTCAGAATTAGCTACACCAGCTGTTGACAATCATATGATTGCTGCTTATAAAAAGGGTGACGAATACATTTTTTTAGATGCAACCGATAGAGAAACGCGCTATGGTTTGCCCACCTCATTTATTCAAGGAAAAGAAGCCTTAATAAATAACGGAAAGGATTTTTTAATTGTAAAAGTTCCTGTGGTAGAAGCTAAAAAAAATCAAGTAGATGATATTGTAAAAATTCAAATTAAAGACGGAAAGCTTATTGGAAAAGGGAAAATGGAATTCCACGGATTTAACCGAAGCATGACACTAATGCAAATTGGCGACGCTTCTGGCAAAACCCGCTTTGAAATGATTAAAAGCTTAGTTTTAAAAGGAAATAATAAATTCAATCTAAATTCATTTACCGAAGAAAACATCAGCAATCGTGATTTACCTTATAATGTAGATTACGATTTCGAATTGGATAATTACTTAATTAAAGTAGAGAAAGAATTATATCTAAATCCGTATTTACACAAAGTATTCGAAAAAAATCCTATTCAAAAAGACCGTGTTTCAGGATATGATTTTGAAATTGTTTCGTTATTTAACTCAGAATATGAATTTGAAATTCCAGCCAACTACAAAGTAAAATACATTCCAAAAAACTTTACTATAGATAACGAATTAGTTCAAGTTAACGCAGTATTTTCAGAAACAAATAATAAAATACTTGTAAAACATACTTTTGAAGTAAAAAAAATGGTAATAGAACCTAGCGATTTTCAATTGTGGGAAGAAAGCATAAAAAAAATGAAAAACAATTACAGTGAAACTTTAATTTTAACCGAAAAATAATACGATACCAATGAGAAAATTAATAGCTCAAAGCCTTCTTATTTTATTCTTGTGCAATGTTAATTCAATCGTAGCACAAGATTATACTTTCAAAAATTACAAATGGGAACAAAAACCAGCCCCTTTTTCAGTTCCTGAACAATATAAAAATGAAACTCAAGTTATCGTTAATCGAACCATTAAAATTGAAATCATTTCAGACAAAAATGGTCCAAAACAATATTACTTACTTCACGACAAAATTTTTATCAATTCAGACGATGCTATTGAGAAAAACAACAAGATATATTTACCTTTTAGTTCAAACGAAAACGTTGTTAAAAACGAAGCCCGTGTTATTTTAAAAGATGGAAAAATCATAACATTAGATAAAAAAGACATTAAAGAAGAAGTTGACGAAGAACGCGGAATTAAATACAATTATTTTGCAATCAATGGATTAGAAAAAGGAGCTGTGATCGAGAAAATATTTATTTTAGAAGAATCTCCTGAATTGAATGGAAAAACATTTAGAATGCAAGACGATTTACCCATAATGAATATCAACTTTGAGTTAATTCATCCAAATCATTTAGTATTTAAAACCAAAGGATATAATAATTTAGCGGCAGCAATAACCGATGAAAAAACATATAAAGACAAAATTGCAATAGCTGTAACAGAATCAAATGTACCAAAACTAGAAGACGATGAAAAATATTCAAATTGGAAAGCCAACATTAAATATTTTCGTTATAAACTAGATGAAAATTTATACAACGGATCAAAAAATCTATACAATTACAAAGAATTCGCTTCAAACGTATTTGAAAGATTTAATACAGATTTAGATAAGAAAAGTCAAAAATCAGTTGACGATTTTTGTAAATCTATTCCAAAAATAACTGACCTTCAAGAACAAATTTGGAACATTGAAAACAAAGTTAAAAAGACAATTGCTTACAACCGTTATTTTGATGCTAAAGAAACATTAGCAGATGTAATAAAAACCAAACAAGCCAATCAAACAGAAATTTTAGCTCTTTATTTGGCTATTTTTAAATATTTCAAAATTGAAAACCAAATTGTATTCGCTTCTAATCGTTATGATATTGCGTTTGACCCTGAATTTGAAAGTTATGAAAATTTAGATGAGATACTTTTCTTTTTCCCATCAATTAAAAAATTCATCACACCAACAGAAATCGAATATAGAATTCCACTAATTCCAAACATATTAGCTAATAACAATGGACTTTTCATAAAAGAAAAAGAATTTGCAGGAGTTAAAATGGGAATTGGTGAAATCAACTTTATTCCAATTCCTGGAGTTGAAATCACACACGACATCATGGATATTACAATAGATTTCACAAAAGATATTGAAAATCCAACAGTTACAAATGAAGTGACTTTTGGCGGATATTCTGCTTTGAATTTCCAGCCTATTAAAGATTTCGCACCAGCAGATCAATACAAAGAAATATTAAAAAGCATTGCCGAAAACTATACCATTCAAGAAGAATACACATCCTTAACAGCAGAAAATGAAGGAACCGAATTCATAGGTAAAAAACCATTCGTTTTAAAAGTATCTTTTGAAGGAAAAGATTTGGTACAAAAAGCAGGAGACAATTATTTATTCTCTGTTGGAAAAACGATTGGTTCCCAAATGGAATTATACCAAGAAAACAAACGTATGATGCCCGTTGAAATCGACTATCCACACTCCTATTTCCGTAAAATAAAAATTATTTTACCTAAAGGAGCAACGGTTAAAAACCTAGAGAAATTCAACATGAGCCATAAAACAGATATCAATGGCAAAACAGAAGCAACCTTTGTAAGCAATTACAAGACACAGGGTGACGAAATATTAATTGAAAATACAGAATACTACAATATCATTAATTATCCGTTAGAACACTTCGATTCGTACAAAGCAGTCATCAACGCTGCCGCCGATTTCAACAAAATAGTCATCGTACTAACAAAATAAAACATCCAATCCGACTTCACAAGAGTCGGATTTTTTTTATATCTAAAAGTGATTATACCTATGACCATTTCCTACTATTGAAAAAAATAAGTAAATCATTACAATAATGATTGTAATACAATGGTTATTTTTATTATTTTCGTAGTTGGTTTTACAAGTATAAGTATAATGGGAAAGAATATCAAGATGAGTTGGGGCTTAACACTTATGCTTATGGATGGCGTGATTACGACCCAGCAATTGGACGTTTTAATAAAATGGATAGGTTTAGTGAAAAGTATTTTGATATGACACCATATCAATATGGTGCAAATAATCCTGTTGTATTTAATGATATTAAAGGAGATAGTATTTTGATTCATTCAAAAGGCGATAGAATTTTATATGAAAGTGGAGATGTATACTCATATAATACAAAATCAAAAAAATGGGATGCATATAATGGTAAAGATTTGAAAACTGATGAAAATGGTAAAACATCAATTGGAGGATTTTTAGGACAGGTAGTAGCTGCACTTGACCAAATTAGGAATGGTGGTGAGGGTGGTTGCCAGTTAATTACTGATTTGGAGAATGCATCACATCAAATTAGGATAAAAGAAGGTACTGAAAATTTAGGTGGTGCTACTTCTGTAACTTGGAATCCAAATGAAACAACAAGTGGTCCAGATATCAATGGAGGTACAACAAGACCTTCATTTATTGGATTAGCTCATGAACTTGGGCATGCACATGATTTGCTAGATGGAAAGTCTAATCAAAGTGAAATGCCAGGAGCACCGAAAGGTTCAAATACAAGACTTTGGGAATATTATGCAATGCACTGGGAAAATAGAGTAAGAGCAGAAAATAATATCCCACTTAGAGCAAGTTATGGTCAAGGGTATGGTCAAGCTATTCAATCAGGGACTAGAAATGCGACTACTATATTTAAAAATCATACCACTCCAACCATTGAACTTAGACAAACATCTAATGGAATTCAACCCATAGTTACATGACAAACAGTTCTTTTTAGTACACCTTGGACATATTAATTTTAATATTTTATAAAAAATGAAAACTCTAATTTGCTTATTATTACTTTTTTCCTCTCCAATAATAATTAAGCTTGATTATTATAAAGGTGAAGGAGTTATATTTCCTAAAGAATACAGGAATTATAATTTAGGTTCTCCTATGCCAACTTTTACGCCATCTATTAATCAAATCATTAGGGCCGAAAAGATAATGCATGAAAATTATCACAATTATGAAATGATGATTATTGATAGCCTAAAATTAACAGGGGAAAGTGATTTAAAAAGCTCTAATCCTAAGACTTTTATTAGTCATTTTAGAAATTATAACAGGCAATATTCTGGTTATATTGATGAGAATAAAGACTCGATAATATTTATTGGATTGCTGAATTTTAAAAATAAAAAGAGGATAAAACCATATTTTGATAATTGGAAAGAAGAGATTTTTTTATGTAGTGGTAGTTTTTGTCAAAAAAACTTTAGATTATGTAAAGTTAATCTAACAACTTGTAAAGTTGTAGGGATATAGAACTACAACCATTCATAAATCCTAAATTAAAACAGGATTAGTTAACTCGTTTGCAAAATGATAAACGACATTGCTATATGATTCAGAAATGCCGTTTTTTTAATAGTAAAAACAAGAAATCCTAACCGTTAAAAGTTAGGATTTCTTTTATTTAGTCCCTTTGTGATGTTATAGAAAACAAAAAAGCCTGTCTAGTTATAGCTTTTCAAAAGAAATGCGGCGACATACTCTCCCATCACGCCTAGGCGGACAGTACCATCTGCGCAATCGTCCCGACACTTCGGGATTAGCTTCTCTGTTCGACAACTTTA
>JBIKZB010000152.1:0-4881 GCA_044354955.1 Flavobacterium sp.
TGTAGGCAGAAGAAGTTTGTCGAAACAATTGTTTTTAGACAGACGTTCATTTTTAAATTCTTATGATTATCAAATTGATGCTTCGGGTGATTATTTAGCCATAATTCTAGGTCAAGTAGCACCAGTAGCTGGAGGAATTAATTTGGAATATTATTTTTCGAGAGTAGACAATCAAAAATTAGGAGCTGGCTCAAAATTACCTCACAATGTTATGGGATTAATTGGTGTTGCCAACGGTATTGATGGTGATTTGCGCCCAGGTTTGCCCAGTCAAATGATAGAAGTTCATGATCCAATTCGATTATTAGCGGTTGTTGAGCATTATCCAGAAGTAGTTAAAAAAGCGATTTCAAAAAATCCTGCTACTTATGAATGGTATAAAAACGAATGGTTACGATTAGCGGTTATTCATCCAGAAACGAAACAAATATTCGTTTTTGAACAGGAGGAATTTATCGAATATCAACCTATTCAAAAAGCTAGTCATATTGAAAATGAGTTAGCATTAGCTGAAAAAACAAAGGAAAATCTTCCAGTAGGAATTCTAACTAACGCGTAATATCATGGAACATATACTTCAATATTTTATAATAATACCTTTTTTAGGGTTTATACTAAGTGTCTTTTTACCAGAAAAAAACGAAAAACTAATTTCGGGAATTGCTTTCGGAACCGTTTTTATTCAGTTTATAGGATTGGTAGTTTTTATCTGTTTTTGGATTATTAATGGTTCAGAAGATTTGAATTTAAAAGAAATAACACTTTTGAAGACAGAGCATTATGAGTTTTTTATAGATTTTTATTTTGATAAAATTGGTGCAGTTTACTTGTTTGTGGGTGCTTTGTTAACCTCGATGATAACAACTTATAGTCGCTATTATTTACATCGAGAAAAAGGATACAAACGTTTTTTTAATACTGTTTTGTTTTTCTTTTTTGGTTATAATTTGGCCATTTTAGCGGGTAATTTCGAAACCTTATTTATTGGTTGGGAAATCATCGGAATTTCATCATTTTTATTAATCGCTTTTTACAGAGAACGTTATTTGCCAGTTAAAAACGCATTTAAAGTGTTTTCAATTTATAGAATCGGCGATGTCGGATTGCTATTAACCATGTGGGCTAGCCATCATTTATTTCATGAAAACATTACGTTCATGAAGTTGAATAATTATGAATTGGTTAACGAGCATTTGCAAAGTCATTCATTTATTGGTGTTTTTATAGCACTTTGTTTGGCTTGTGCGGCGGCGGCAAAATCGGCTCAAATTCCGTTTTCATCGTGGTTGCCAAGAGCAATGGAAGGGCCAACGCCCTCAAGTGCTATTTTCTACGGTTCATTATCTGTGCATTTAGGGGTTTTCCTGATGTTACGAACCTATCCATTTTGGGAACATCAAACCACTATGCGAATTGCTATTGGTTTAATGGGATTTACAACTAGTATTGCAGCTTCATTTATGGCGAAAGTGCAATCTTCAGTAAAAAGTCAGGTAGCTTATAGTTCTATATCTCAAATAGGAATTATTTTCATCGAAATAGCATTAGGATTTGAAACTTTGGCACTAATTCACTTTGCAGGAAATGCCTTTTTAAGAACGTATCAATTGTTAGTTTCGCCATCAGTGGTGAGTTATTTGATTAGAGACCAATTTTACAATTTTCAACCAAAAAGTAAAAAAGCTAATTTCTTTTTTCCAAAACGAATTGAAAACACTTTGTATATTCTTGCCTTAAAGGAATTTAATTTGGAAGGTTTCTTGAATTTAGTACTTTGGAAACCCTTAAAAACAATCGGAAAATTATTAGATTTCTTAGATATAAAAAGAGTGTATTACTTTTTTATTCCGCTTTTTGTATTGGGCTTTTTAGCTTATAAATTCAAAGTAGATTTGCCACAACAACTTATTTCGGTTTTACCAGAAGTTTTTGCGTTTATTGGATTGGTATTTGTTTTTAAATCCTTTTCAGAACGAAAAAGTCCGTTTCTAGCATGGATATTAATCGTGTTAAATCATTTTTGGATTGCTTTAGCGATTGTATTCAACGACAAAGTTAGTGTAAACGAAATTGCCTTTTATTTAGCTGGAATTATTCTTGCAGGAGGCATAGGTTATGTTGCTTTGCTTCAGTTGAAAAAAATAGAAATGCGCATTTTAATTAGTCAATATTTAGGACATGTTTATGAACATCCAAAATTTGCTTTTCTTTTCCTATTGGCAACACTTGGAATTACGGGATTTCCAATCACTTCAACATTTATTGGTGAAGATTTAATTTTTAGTCACATTGATAGTAATCAAGTTGTTCTCGCCTTTTTTGTAGCATCAAGTTTTGTGGTTTCAGGTATTGCTGGAATCCGAATTTATGCCCGTTTATTTCTTGGGCCTCATGTAAAAACATACCATGAGTTGCCTTATAAATCATCCTAAAATTAGTTAAAAAATGAATTCAAAAATAAAAAAATATATACCTGCTGATGGATTGGCAGGTTTAAAAGAGAATTTTAAATCGGATGCAATTTCTGGTTTTATTGTATTTTTATTAGCCTTACCTTTAAGTTTAGGAATTGCAAAAGCCTCTGAATTTCCACCTATTATGGGTTTAATTTCAGCAATTATAGGGGGTTTAGTTGTTTCTTTTTTCATGGGTTCTCGCTTAACAATTAAGGGGCCGGCTGCGGGTTTAATTGTTATTGTAGCAGGCGCTGTTGCTGAATTTGGTCAAGGAAACAACGAGTTAGGTTGGAAATTAGCCTTAGGGGCTATGGTTGTAGCTGGAATTATCCAAATTCTTTTCGGAGTTTTGAAATTGGGTAAATTAGCTGATTTCTTTCCGCTTTCTACTATTCACGGAATGTTAGCAGCTATTGGAATTATAATTATTGCCAAACAAATTCCTGTATTATTAAATGATAATCCTGCTTTAGCAAAAGGAATGGGGCCAATTGAATTATTATTAAATATTCCAAAATTTATAATCAATTTAGATTCAAAAGCTTCTATCATTGGAGTGGTGAGTTTGGCAATTATGTTGGGTTGGCCATACATTAAAAATAAATCCATTAAGATGATTCCAGCACCTTTGGTGGTGTTGTTATTTGCTATTCCATGTGAATTATTTATGGATTTTGCTCATACAGAACCACCTTATGCTTTAGTGAAAATCGGAAATTTGGCAGATAATATTAATTGGAATGTTGATTTTTCAGGAATTAGTCAAACTGGATTATTTATTAAGTATGTAATTATGTTTGCTTTAGTGGGAACTTTAGAATCTTTGTTAACTGTAAAAGCTATCGATTTATTAGATCCATTCAAAAGAAAATCAGATACAAACAAAGATTTAATTGCTGTTGGTGTTGGAAATACACTAGCTGCTTTTTTAGGAGGCTTGCCAATGATTTCCGAAGTAGCTCGTAGTTCTTCTAATGTTAATAATGGTGCTAAAACACGTTGGGCAAATTTCTTTCACGGATTTTTCATTTTACTTTTCGTTTTATTAGCTGCTCCGTTACTAGAAATGATTCCTAACGCAGCATTAGCAGCCATGTTAATTAGTGTGGGAATAAAATTAGCGCATCCAAAAGAATTTATTCACATGTTACACATTGGAAAAGAACAATTGTTTATTTTTACAATAACCGTTTTGGTAACTTTATTTGAAGATTTATTACTTGGAATTGCAGCAGGAATGTTAGTAAAAATGATTATTCATGTGGTGAATGGAACACCTATTTCATCTTTCTTCAAAGCGCCTACAGTAGTGTCCTTTGTAAATAATGAATACAAAGTGGAAATAAGTAAAGCAGCCATTTTTTCTAATTATTTAGGAATTAAAAGAAAATTAGAGGAAATTCCACCAGGATATCAAGTGAGTATTTGTTTGAAAAAAACAAAATTAGTAGATCATTCCGTGATGGAAAATTTAGAGCATTTTAAACACGATTATGAAGCTAATGAAGATGGTGGTACCGTAATTATCATTGGTTTAGAAAATCACAAACCTTTATCTTCACATCCAAAAGCTTCAAGAAAAAATCTAATTATAGAATAATGATTAAAGATATAAAAATGAGCTTGCTATTTTTTTTTGGAATAGCGAGCTTTTTCACTATGACCATTAGTTATGCACAAGTAAAGGAAAGTAATAACAATATTTGGTTGCACTATTTTGGGAAGAATATGATTACTGAAAAGTTTTCGTTTTCGTTTGAGGCTACAATGCGATACGCCAACGGATTTTCAGAAAAACAGCAATATTTTATTCGCCCATCGGTAGATTATCAATTTACTAAAAAGTTTATGGGAAGCATTGGATTTAGTCATTACAATACCTATTCCTACGGAAATCCAGCAATGAATAAAATTAGTATTCCTGAAAATCATTTTTGGTTGCAAGGAACATTTGTTCATACAAGAGGGCAATTAAAAATCACACATCGATTACGAGATGAATTTCGATATGTTGGAGTTTCAGCAATGCAATCCAATGGCAATTTAGAAATTGATCATTACAATTATAGAAACCGAATGCGCTATATGCTTTTATTCAATTATCCTTTAATGAAAAAAGAAGAGGTAACGAAGCTATTTGCTTTGTTTGGTGATGAGGTTTTTATGAATATTGGCTCCAACGCAGGAAAAACGTTTCTAAATCAGAATCGACTAATAGGTGGAGTTGGCTATAATTTTGATAAAAATCATCAGATTCAATTGAGTTATATTCATCAAAATATTTGGAATTTCACGAACACATTTCAGGAAAGTAATCCAACAGTAAGACTAACTTATGTAACCAATTTCGATTGGTTTTGATTATTTAAAAACCAAAAATAGTAGTAAATATAAAGCCTGTTTAAAATAGTACACTATTTTAAAC
>JBIKZB010000154.1:0-4870 GCA_044354955.1 Flavobacterium sp.
GGTCGTTTTTTTTCTTTTTATCACTATTCATCATAAGCATTACGGCGCCTACTAAGCCGAGAATTACAATTGCAAAAATTGCAATCATAATAAATGCTCCATTTCCCCAAGAATAAAGTGGTAATAATAAATTTGCCATAGTTACAAAGGTTAGAATTTACACAAAGATAAATGTTCATAATTGTTTATAAACTGATAATTATCATGTGGATTTATTCTAAAAACTTAGCTTTTAATTCCAATATTGGAATCATACAAGCTTCTTTTTTGCCATACCATTTATATCTATTTTTTGCAATATAATCATAAATAGTATCACTAATTCCTGTGGGTAAAAGTGTGAAAACTCTTGCCAAAGTAAAAACACCACTTAATCCTTTTGCAATTTGTAAAGCAGCTGTTGATTTATAATAGTACGAAATTCCTGGCTCATACAAAACAATACTATCATTATGAATTGGATTAATACCAATGTGCTTTAGAATCATTTGACCTAAATCTGATTGTATTGCTACAAATCTAAAAATGTCTTTTTTATCGTGTTTAATAACATATTGAACAGATGAATCGCACAAATTGCAAACACCATCAAACAATATGATTTTTTTATCTTGAGGTAAGTCTTGTATTTCCATATATCAATTTTAATGTCAATTTCAAATTCAAAAATTTAGGAACACCGATTTTTAAAATTTTAGAAATTATTAAAACTGTGTTCATGTTATAAAATTAAACATATAAGCCATGTAAGTTTATAAAAATTGAATTAGTTTGTTTTTAGAAGTTCATGAAAGATTATTTCAGTTATTAAAATCGCACTCAAAAGTGAAACGTCTCTGTGTAGCTTTTTTCAACATAAACATAATTTAAAAAAACTCCGCTAATCTCTGTGTTAAACTAAGCAGGTTGCACGTATTCCAATTGCTCTAAGCTTACTTTTGAAGTAAAAATTCCGTAATTGACAGTTGCTTTTGTTTTTTCAATTACATCAATGGTTCCAATGGCTTTTCCATCAATCATTCGAACTCTGTCACCCACTTTTAGAGTAACTTTTGGTTTGTTTTCTTCTTCAATCTTGGCTTTGATTTTCTTTTCTTTCTTAACCACACGAATTTCTTCTACAATCACCTTGACTTCTTCTTCAACCTTTTTCTGAATAACTTCTTTCACTTTCTTTTCTTTTACAGAAAGCTTTTTACGTTTCGAATTTTCGATTTCAACCATTTTTAAAAACTCACCAATTAACGTCTTTTTGTCTTTGTTATTGAAGTAACTTTCAGAAATATCATCAATTTTTTGCCCTATGTAAATCAAACGCTGGTTCGCATCATACAATTCTTGATAACGTTCTAATTTATCCTGAATTTTCGCATTGATGGTTTCCATTTTCTTGCTTTCTTCCCGCGCTTTGGTTTCTTCTTCTTTTAAATTTAAAGAGGTTTTTTCTAGTTTTGAACGCTCTTTTTGAAGGGTAGCAATGGTTTTGTCAAAGCGAACTTTACCGCCTTCAATTTTCTTTTTGGCACGATTGATTAGTCCAAATGGAATACCGTTTTTCTGAGCGACTTCAAACGTAAACGAACTTCCGGCTTGCCCTAAAATCAATTTGTACATAGGTTCTAATGATTTCTCATCAAATAGCATGTTGGCATTAGATGCGAAAGGTAATTCGTTGGCTAATATTTTTAAATTACTATAATGTGTTGTAATGATTCCGAATGCTTCACGAGCGTAAAATTCTTCTAAGAATGTTTCAGCCAATGCGCCTCCTAATTCAGGATCAGAACCTGTTCCAAATTCATCAATTAAGAACAATGTTTTGTCGTTACATTTTTTCAAGAAGTAATTCATGTTCTTTAATCGGTAACTGTAGGTACTTAAATGATTTTCAATAGATTGGTTGTCTCCAATATCTGTTAAAATTCGATCAAATAAAAATGTTTCGCTTCGTTCGTGAACCGGAATTAACATACCACTTTGCAACATCAATTGCAATAATCCAACGGTTTTTAACGAGATTGTTTTTCCGCCAGCATTCGGTCCCGAAATCACAATAATGCGACTTTCGTTATGTAATTCGATGGTTTGTGGATAGGTAATTGCTTTTTTTTCTTTATTGTTTAAATACAAAATAGGGTGGAAGGCTTCTCTAAAAAACAAACGTTTCTCTTCAATAATATTGGGAAGTATTCCGTTGATTTTATAGGCGTATTTCGCTTTTGCAGCAATCACATCTACATCACTCAAAAAGTCTTGATAAGCACCAATCGTTTCGGTAAATGGACGAATTTCATTAGTTAAACGCTTTAAAATTCGCATGATTTCTTCGCGTTCTTCAAATTCTAAATTATTTAATTCGCGTGAATATCGTTGTGCTGCTTCGGGTTCAATATAAGCAATACTACCTGTTTTAGAATTTCCTAAAATAGAACCTTTTACTTTTCTGCGATACATGGCCAAAACCGCTAAAACTCTACGGTTTTCAACTACTGTTTCTTTAATATCATCTAAATAGCCAAGGGAGTTGTATTGACTCAAAGCCATCCCAAAACTTTGGTTGATTTTACCTCGAACCACGTTTATATTTCGTCGAATATCAATTAAATCAGGTGAAGCATTGTCTTTAATGATTCCGAATTTATCTACCACTTCATCAATTCGTTGTAAAATCAATTTTACAACGTCAATTTGAGATGCTTTTTGATATAAATTTGGATAATAGTCTTCAAATTTCTTTAAAAACTGAATCAGTGTAATAGCTGTTTCTGAAAGGTTTCCAATTTTTTTAAAACTTCCCACTTCCAAAAAACTATCTTCAATTCCTAAAAATTTTAATTCAAAGTTGATATTTTCAAATCCGTGATTTGGAATGGCGTTATTGTTGGAAAACGAAGACAAATATTCTGAAGTTTGCTTCAAATTTGTTAGCAATTCTTCTTTGTTTTTAAAAGGAGTTATCTCCATAGCTTTTGCTTCTCCAATATCAGTGTTGCAGCGACTAGCAATCGTTTCTAAAACGGTATTAAACTCTAAATCTTGAAGCGTTTTTTGGGTAATCGAAATCATTTTTCTTTTTCTGTTAGGTCAAAGTTACAAAGTAATCAATCCATATTGCAATAGAAATTTATATTTTTGGTAAAAATTATAAAATGTTTATCAAAAATCAGACTTGGCAAGCTTTATTAATGAATGAATTTCGGAAGCCATATTTTGTAGAATTGATGCAACAAGTGAAACAAGAATATGCCACTACTACTTGTTTTCCGCCAAAAGAACTCATTTTTTCTGCTTTTGAACAATTTGATTTTCAAGATACAAAAGTGGTAATTATTGGACAAGATCCTTATCATGGAACTGGTGAGGCGAATGGTTTGTGTTTTTCTGTGAATGATGGAGTTGCGATACCGCCTTCGTTAAAAAATATTTACACAGAAATTAATAATGAGTACGATAGAATCCTCTTTCAAACTTCAGGTAATTTGGAACATTGGGCAAAACAAGGCATTTTGTTATTAAACGCTGGATTAACAGTTCGAAAAGACAAAGCTAATAGTCATAAACACTTGCAATGGAATGTTTTTACCGATGCTGTTATAAACTTGATTAACGAACAATCTGAAAATGTAGTTTTTTTACTTTGGGGTAGTTTTGCACAGAAAAAAGGTAAATTAATTGATCGAAATAAACATTTAGTTTTACAAACAGGCCATCCATCTCCATTAAGTGCAAATCGTGGATTGTGGTTTGGTAATAATCATTTTATTATAACAAATGATTATTTAATTAAAAATATGAAAATAAAAATTGTTTGGTAAATCAATAAAAAGTAAGCTCACCCAGTATTTCTTCACTCATAAACTTACCTCCAGGGTAGCTTGCGGTGTAGTCTAAATTTATCCAAATTTGAGCTCTTTCGTCAATATGATAATAAATTTGCTGGTGGTGGCTCTCTTGTGTAAAAAGCACTTCTTTAATTAGATAAATTGCGGTTTCTAAATCGTTTTTATTACCAATCAACATTTCTGGATACAAATGACCTCCCGTATGGATAATTCTAGGTGTGCCGCCTACCGCTTTAATACAGGCTGCCATCAAAATAGCATGATCGTCACAATCCCCTGAAAAGTGTTGTAAAGTTTCTGAAGCATAGGCAATATACTCTCTTCCTTTGGGATCATTTACATAGTTCCAACGGTTTCTAATTTCTTTAAAAACGGCAAAACATTGAATCATTCTTCTTTTATTTCCTGTTTCTTTTGTTTCGCGAAAGTGTTTTGTAGTGGCTGATAAGGCAAAATTTCTAACTCTCGGATTGGTAAAATCTACTGCGTCAATAATTTTAGATTTATTTGGAAAGGGAAGTAGTTTGGCTACAATAATGTCTTCCGGATTTGGATTTTCACTCATGGAATAAACCATGTAATTGTAATCTTCAAAAACTCTTTTAAATCCGTAATTACCAATTAAAGTTCCATATAATAAAGTAATTAAATAAAGAAAAACAATAAGTACAATAATTGTTTTGACTAATCGTAATAGGAGTTGAATACTAATTACAATTAAAACAAAGAGTAGAATTCGGTCTAAATGTAATTTCCAATTTAAATCAATTAAATTTTGATGCGCAATTAAAAAGAGCGGAATAGCAATTAAAATATTTAAAACAAAAATCACCACAATATCCCATGGCTTTGGTAAAGAAAGCTTTTCTTTTAATTGGGCGATAGTTGGAATTTTAATTGTCATTTCGTTTAAAACGATAAAAATACAGAATTATTTAAGTATCGATTCTTTTGTTGGTTTTTTATCGATGATTTGTAACTTCAAAAGTTGTTCCATTATTTTGTCTAAGGTTTGGCTATTCATTTGT
>JBIKZB010000155.1:0-4861 GCA_044354955.1 Flavobacterium sp.
TCTTTAGCAGGATCTAAAAATTTAATATCTGAAATATTTGCAGCTTTAACAATTTCAGCCTCACTTCTTTTTTCTAAAAAAGTACTGTATATTTTATCTTTTAAATTGTATTTACGTGTAATTTTAATATGTTCTTGTTTGTTTTCAGGAAGCATACTAGCCTCACCTTCTGTTCTTGCAATATTCTTATTGATTAAAGACAAATCTAGAGCTAATGCACTTTTTGAACTTATAATATTTTCTAACAATACTTTCTTAGTCGATTCCATTTCAACATCAAACTCAGAAAACATTTTTTTATTTTTAACAGAATAGGCTAAATTAGCTCTTTGAGCAGAAAGACCAATTAATTTAGAAACGTTTGCAACTACATTAGGATCATCAATTCCTGCAACAGTTGGCGCAGGTAATTTAGAATAATCAGTTGTTTTAACTAAATAATTTTTAAGTAAATTGTAATAAGCTATTTTTCTATTGATAGCATCTTTTTCCACATCATATCCAGTTAGCTTTTCACCGAGTAAACCTCCACTAGTTTCTCCTTCTAACTCTAAAATATTTTTTCCTTTTCTAAACTCCTTTAATTCATTTTCGGCATCTTTTATTTGCCCTTCCATTTCTTTTAAAGTACTATCAATAAAGCTAATTGTATTATTTGCAAACTGATTTTTACTTGCTAGCTGGATATTTCTTAATTCTTCAACTGTCGTATTTAAATATTCTACTAATCTATACTTGTTTGAACCCTCTAATTGCAAACGAACAACAGATAGTGCTTTGGCATCAGCAGTTACATCAATGGCTCTATAATTTGCTACCGTATTATTAAAATCATCAAAACGAATAAAATATTCTTGATTTGTAAATTCAAATGCTTCAGGCTTTATAATTAATTTAAAATTTAAAAAAGGTAAATCAACCGATTCATTAATTTTAAAAACTTTACTATACTCACCACCAGAAACATTAACGGGCTTAATAGTAACATCTGAATATTGAATTAATGATGCGGAAGTAGACTCCCCAAAATCAACACTTAATCTATATTGTGTAGGTGATAAAAACTTAACTTTTATTAATTTAGCAAACAACTGCCCTTTAGATTTATCAATTTCAACATAGAAAGGAACTTCTCCATAAGCATCTTTAAAAAAATATTCTCCTTCCTTTAAATATTTAATATAATATTGTAATTTATCAACAACTACCTCGTTATGAGAACGGGATTTAAGAGTTGTTATAATCGTTTGTACTTTATCAGAAGTACCGCCCCAATTAAATACTAAACTAGTATTTGATGTAAAAAAGGGATTGTTTTGATCTTCAACTACAATAAGAGACTCCATTCCATACATGCTTTCTTTTCTGATATTGACATTATAAGCATATACAAAAGTTATTATAAGCGACAATACGAACCACTTCCAATATCCAATAATCCTAAAAAGAAACCCTTTAAAATCAAAAGAATTATGAGATTCAAAAAAATTAAAATCTTTAGTATCCAGCATCTTATTATTATAAGGTTTTAGACAACACAAGTAATGTTGTTATTAAAGAAATAGCAGTCATAATTGTCGCTACCGATTGAACTCCAGTAACCCCTGTTCCCCAAGTTTTTTGTTTCAGTGGTTTTACAATTATATAATCATTAGGTTGTATATAAAAATATGGAGAATTAACAGCATTTGCATCTGTTAAATTTATATTATATGTTTCAAAACCATGGGGAAACTTTCTAATAATTTGTACTTCTTTTCTATTTCCAGTTATAGATATATCTCCAGAATTTGCAATAGCATCCATTATAGTAGCTCTGTCTTGATATAACACATTTGTACCAGGTTTACCAATCTCACCATTAATAGTATAACGCAATCCAGCTAATTTCACAGTTACAAAAATATTTGCTTCTTTTCTAAAATATTCTTCTAATAATTGTTTTTCAATTCTTTGTCTCACTTCATCAGAAGTAAAACCTAAAACATTAACTTCACCCAAAATAGGAACTCTTATATTTCCATGATCATCTACCGTGTAACCATTAAAATATAAAGTTTGAGGCGATTGTTGCATCTGAGCTGAGCCACCAGTAGAAGTGGAGAACATTTCAACTAATTTTTGATCCAAAGCCTTAATATTAATACTTAAAATATCACTTGTTTGAATCCTGTAGGATTTCGAATTTTCTTGAGAAACTTTTATTGAATCTGACTTTGCTGCAGCATTTGGTTGTAAATACGTTATATCTTTTGTAGAAATGCACGAGGTGAATATTACAGCAAATAATGCTAAAAAAACTATTTTTTTCATGAGTATTCAATACTTAAACTGATTGCATTTTAACACTAAAATAAAAGCACATCTAATTAGGTAACAAATATAGTTTTTACAATTAAAATAATGAAGTTATTCTATTAAATTGATGTAAAATTTTACCAATTATTGTTTAATGGAGCCTTCAAAAGGAATTCTATTCAATAAACTTCGTCCAAGGGTAACTTCGTCTGCATATTCCAATTCATCTCCAACAGCAATTCCTCTTGCAATTGTAGATGTTTTTACACCATATTCGTTAATTTGTCTAAAAATATAAAAATTAGTAGTATCACCTTCCATTGTTGAACTTAAAGCAAATATAATTTCCAATACCTTTCCTTCTTTTACTTTCTCAACAAGTGATGAAATTTTCAATTGGCTTGGCCCAATTCCTTCAATAGGCGAAATTTTTCCTCCCAAAACATGATAAATTCCTTTATACATACCTGTGTTTTCAATTGCCATAACATCTCTTACATCCTCTACTACACAAATTATGGTTTTATCTCTAGAAGCACTTGAACAAATTCCACAAATTTCTGCATCAGAAATTGTATTGCATTCTTTACAGTACTGAATATCATTTCGCATTGTTGTCAAAGCCGAAGACAACAATTCTGTTTGTTCTTTTGGTTGTTTTAACAAATGCAAAACCAATCGCAATGCCGTTCTTTTACCAATACCTGGCAATTGAGACATTTCGTTGACCGCATTTTCTACTAATTTTGAAGGGAATTCCATTTAGCAAAAGTAGTTAATTTTGAAAAAAGAAAACAGATTATAGAAAACAGAAGTGTAGAAAGTTCTTCATTCTGTCTTTTTTCTATTTTCTGTGCTCAATTTTATGATTTATTTCTATTTTAGCCTAAATAAAAACACAATTATGTCATCAGGAATTATTCTAGCTATTATTATCATATATTTCGGAATTCTTATTCTTATATCAAATCTAGTAAGTAAAAAAGATAGTAGTAACGAAGCCTTTTTTAAAGCAAATAAAAATGCTAAATGGTACTTAGTGGCTTTTGGAATGATTGGCACCGCTCTATCTGGCGTGACTTTTATTTCAGTTCCTGGTGAAGTTGGAAATCCTAATTTTCAATTTAAATATTTTCAATTTGTACTCGGAAATGCTATTGGTTTTATAATTATTGCAACCATTTTACTTCCGCTCTATTATCGCATGAACTTAACCTCTATATACAGTTATATCGAGCAGCGATTAGGGATTGTAAGTTATAAAACTGCCGCAACCATATTCTTAATCAGTAGAACTATAGGATCTGCATTTCGTTTATATTTAGTTGTTATTGTATTGCAACGATTTGTTTTCGACGAATACAACATCCCATTTGCCGTAACGGTTTTAATCTCATTAGCTTTAATATTTGCTTATACCTATCGTGGTGGTTTAAAAACGATAATTATTACAGACACTTTACAAACTTTTTTCTTAGTTTCTTCTGTATTTTTAACCATTATTTTCATTTGTAATAGTTTGGATTTAGGTTTCATAGACGCCTTTGAAACCGTAAAAAAAAGCAACTATTCTAAAGTTTTCTTTTTTGAAGATTATTTGAAAGGAAATTATTTTTGGAAACAAATTTTAGGTGGGATATTTGTTACCATAGCAATGGTAGGATTAGACCAAGACCTAATGCAAAAGAATTTAAGTTGCGCTACTATTGGCGAAGCACAAAAAAACATGTTTACATTCACAGGGATTTTTGTACTGATTAACATTTTCTTTTTAAGTGTCGGCGCTCTTCTTTATTTATATGCCGAAAAAAATGGAATCTCTGTCCCTATGGTTGATGGTGTAAAGCGAACCGATTTATTATTTCCTGAAATTGCTTTTAATCATTTAAATATCTTTCCGGCTATCGTATTTTTATTAGGATTAACTGCAGCTACTTTTGCCACAACTGATTCTGCGCTAACAGCCTTAACCACTTCATTTTGCGTAGATTTTCTTGGAATGGACAAAGTTGAAAATCAAAACAAACCAAATACCGTTAGAACCCGTCATTTAGTTCACGTTGGATTTTCAATATTGATGTTTTTGGTCATTATTATTTTTAACTCGCTTAACGACAAATCAGTAGTAACCATGATTTTTAAAGTCGCAAGTTATACTTACGGACCTCTTTTAGGGCTATATGCTTTTGGGTTGTTTATGAAATCAAAAACCGTTCATGACAAATTAGTTCCTGTTATTTGTGTGATTTCTCCTTTAGTTTGCTTTTTATTGGCTAAAAATTCAAAAGCTATTTTTGGAGAGTATGTAATTGACAACGAATTAATCATAATAAACGGAATTATCACATTCATCGGATTATTAATCATTAGCAAACCCGCTACAAGTAAAACTACATTTTAATATTGATTTGTAGCTAATAATACCAAAGTACAAGCTACTTCGTATTTAATATTATTGGCTTCTAATATTTTATAAAATTCAGGATTTTCCGTTCCTGGGTTAAAAATCACTCGTCTTGGCTTTAGCGACAAAATATAGTCATAATACTCTTCTTGTGCTTTT
>JBIKZB010000156.1:0-4854 GCA_044354955.1 Flavobacterium sp.
TGTAAAACTAAACGAATTTGTGGGTCCAGAAAAGTTTACATTTTTAAATTTAATGTTATGCGTGTATCCATTAATTGTTGTTCCGTCAGAAGCGTAGAGTGCATCTGTAATTATTTCGATTGTTCCACCAGTAGCATTCCATTCCTGATTAACTACAGGTGTAGCGGGTGGAATAAGATTGCAAATACTTGTTGAAGTAACAGTTGTAGAATAAATTCTGTAGATAATTTGATTGGTTGAACTTACACTAACAATTCGTGGACTTCCATCAGGAGTTTCTGCATTTGCAAAACTAGTTTCAGGAATATTGATTAACAACATTTCATCACCATTAATTTTAAAAATCAAATTATTATCCGTGCATTCTTGAACGGTTACGGAATCAAAATTGAAAGATTCTAACGTAATATCGCCATCATCACAAGCTTGTAGCATAAAAACTGAGGCTACTAAAACTATAAGTTTTTTCATTTATTCATCGAATTTATGCAACAAAAATAAAGGTTTTAATTTATTATTTTGCTAAAGTTTGTTAATTTCAACACGAATTGAATTTAAGACATCCAAAATAAAATGATTTGTATCTTTGCGACATGAAAAAAGTGTATTTAGATAACGCCGCAACCACGCCTATTCATCCAGAAGTTATTACTGCGATGATGAGTGTACTTCAAAATGATTTCGGAAATCCATCTTCAACGCATAGTTTTGGTCGAAGTGCCAAGACTTTGTTAGAATCATCCCGAAAATCCATTGCGAAATTACTAAACGCACAAGCTTCTGAAGTTATTTTCACGTCAAGTGCTACTGAAGCAACCAATTGGATTTTAACCAGCGCAGTGAAAGATTTAGGAATTAAACGCATTCTTACAACTAAAATTGAACACCATGCTACGTTGCACACGGTTGAACATTTGGCAAAGGAATTCGGAATTCAAGTTGAATATATCACCATTTTACAAAACGGAAATATCGATTATCAAGATTTGGCTTCAAAATTATTGTCAGAAGTTCCAACATTAGTATCATTAATACACGTTAATAACGAAATAGGAACGATTTTAGACATCAAACGTGTGTCTGACTTGTGCAAGTATGCAAAAGCACTTTTTCATTGCGACACGGTGCAATCTGTTGGGAAAACGAATTTAGATGTACAAGAGTTGGGAATCGACTTTTTAGTGGCTTCTGCGCATAAATTTCATGGTCCAAAAGGAATTGGTTTTGCGTATTTGAAAAAGAATTCAATGCTACAACCGATGATTTTTGGTGGCGAACAAGAAAAAGGCATGCGTGCTGGTACAGAAGCCGTACATCAAGTAGTAGGAATGGCAAAAGCGTTAGAATTAGCTTGTGAGAATTTAGAAAACGACACCAATTACATTTCCGATTTAAAAAACTACTGCTTTTCGGAATTAAAAAAAGTATTTACAGAGTTGAAAATCAACGGAGAAAATACGTTTTATAACCTTTTGAATGTCCAATTACCTTTATCGGAAGAAAAGACATCAATGTTATTATTTACGTTAGATATGAAAGGAATTGCCGTTTCACGCGGAAGCGCTTGCCAAAGCGGAAGCATCAAACCATCGCACGTTTTAGCCGCATTTTTATCACCAGAAGAAGCTAAAAAACCAAGTTTACGCATTTCATTCAGTCATTTTAATACGAAAGAAGATATTGATTTGCTTGTAGAGGCATTGAAACAAGCATAACTACTACCGTCACTTCGAGTGATTTTTAAAAGAAAAAATGCTAATTTTTGCTTTTAAAAATTGTATCGAGAACTGTAGCAACGATTTTTCCCTTCTACAGTTCTCGATACATTTTTTATAAAATAGTTGAGACAATTTTATTAAAAGAACTCCTTTAGATTTGTTTCATTAAATTTAGGTAATTTTAGAAAAGAGAAAGTGTTTAAGTAAACTAACTAAAATCAGTATTTTTTATAAAAAATAATTTTGACAAACATAAAAAAACTCCGAAAAAATACTTTCGGAGTTTTTAATATTGAATAATAAAAAAATTATAATTTTAAATCAACTGCTGGTAATAGTTTACTGGAAACTTCACCAAAACCAATTCTAAGATTTTCTTTTTGACAAAATCCTCTCACAATAACAGTGTCGTTGTCATTGATGAATTTTCTTTCAGTGCCATCTTTTAAAGTTAAAGGTTTTTGTCCGCCCCAAGTTAATTCTAACATTGAACCAAAAGAATCTTCTGTTGGACCCGAAATCGTTCCACTTCCCATCATGTCGCCTGAATTTATTCTACAACCATTAATCGTATGGTGAGCCAATTGTTGCGCCATTGACCAATACATATATTTAAAATTCGAACGAGAAACAACAGTTTCTTCTGAATTTTCGGGTTTTATTAAAACTTCTAAGTTGATATCAAATGCTTTTTCACCTTTTTGTTGTAAATAAGGTAATGGTTCTGGTGATTGCTCAGGACCTTTGACTCTAAATGATTCTAATGCATCCATTGTTACAATCCATGGTGAAATAGATGAAGCAAAGTTTTTTGCTAAAAAGGGTCCAAGTGGCACATATTCCCATTTTTGAATATCACGAGCACTCCAATCGTTGAATAAGACCATTCCAAAAATATGTTCTTCGGCTTCTTCAACTGGAATTGGTTCTCCCATTAAATTAGCATCTGTAGTAATAAAAGCAGTTTCTAATTCAAAATCCACTAATTTAGAAGGTCCAAACACAGGACTAGTTTCTCCATTTGGCAAGGTTTGTCCATAAGGTCTGTGTACTGGAATTCCAGAAGGAACAATTGTAGAACTTCTTCCATGGTAACCCACAGGAATGTGCAACCAGTTTGGTAATAATGCATTTTCAGGATCACGGAACATTTTACCTACATTAGTAGCGTGCTCTTTTGAACTATAAAAATCAGTATAATCACCAATTTGAACAGGTAAAAGCATTTCAATATCCTCAACTTTGAATATTACAACATCTTTATGTGCTTTATTGTCTCTTAATTTAGGATTGTTTTCGTCAAAAAGTTCTGCTAAACGATTACGAACTAGTCGCCAAGTTTTTTTTCCATCAGAAATAAAATCATTTAAAGTATCTTGCATGAACATATCATCTGTTAAGTCGATACCTTCAAAATAGCCTAATTGTTGTAAAGCGCCCATATCAATGGCACAATTTCCAATTCGAGTTCCAATTGTTATTACATCATCTTTTGTTATAAAAACTCCAAAAGGAATATTTTGAATCGGGAAATCACTATTTTCAGGAACAGTTATCCAAGATTTTCTATGAATATCGTTTGCGATAATTGGCATATTTGTAGTATTAGTTTGTTGTTTATAAAATATGAATCAAATATAAAATTATCTAACAATGTAACAAACCTTTTTTGTAATTTTGACCTAATTTTAACGAATATTTATTGTAATGCAACGCGACGAACAAATTTTTGACCTAATTCTTGACGAACAAGATAGACAAATTCACGGAATTGAATTAATTGCTTCTGAAAACTTTGTAAGTGACCAAGTGATGGAAGCTGCTGGTTCATGTTTAACAAATAAATATGCCGAAGGCTATCCTGGTAAGCGTTACTATGGTGGTTGTGAAGTAGTAGATATTGTTGAACAAATTGCTATTGATAGAGCTAAAGCTTTATTTGGAGCGGAATATGTAAACGTTCAACCACATTCGGGTTCTCAAGCAAATACTGCAGTTTTTGCTGCGTGTTTAAAACCAGGTGATACGATTTTAGGTTTTGATTTATCGCATGGTGGTCATTTAACACATGGTTCTCCAGTTAATTTTTCGGGAAAATTATACAATCCTGTTTTTTACGGAGTAGAAGAGGAGACAGGCGTTTTGAATTATGATAAAATTCAAGAAATAGCTTTAGCTAACAAACCAAAAATGATTATTGCAGGAGCATCTGCTTATTCTCGCGATATGGATTTTGCTCGTTTTAGAGCAATTGCAGATAGCGTTGGTGCTTTGTTATTAGCTGATATTTCACACCCAGCCGGATTAATTGCAAAAGGATTACTAAATGATCCAGTTCCTCACTGTCATATTATAACGACAACCACTCATAAGACTTTAAGAGGTCCTAGAGGCGGAATGATTATGATGGGTAAAGATTTTGAAAATCCATGGGGATTAACAACTCCAAAAGGAGAAATCAGAATGATGTCGCATGTATTAGATATGTCGGTTTTTCCTGGAAATCAAGGTGGACCTTTGATGCATATTATTGCTGCTAAAGCGGTTGCTTTTGGGGAGTGTTTAACAGATGAGTTTTTCCGTTATGCGATGCAAGTAAAGAAAAATGCACAGGCAATGGCTGAGGCTTTCAATAAAAGAGGTTACAAATTAATTTCAGGTGGAACTGATAACCACATGATGTTGATTGATTTAAGAAACAAAGGAATTTCAGGTAAAGATGCAGAAAATGCATTGGTTAAAGCCGAAATTACAGTAAATAAAAATATGGTTCCATTTGATGATAAATCACCATTTGTTACTTCTGGTATCCGTGTAGGTACTCCAGCAATTACAACTCGTGGTTTAGTAGAAGAAGATATGGAAACGGTTGTTGCTTTAATTGATAAAGTGTTAATGAATTATACTGATGAAGCTGTTTTGGAACAAGTTGCAGAAGAAGTAAATGAATTAATGAGCGAAAGAGCAATGTTTGTGTTCTAATATCAACAAACATAATACTGAGTTGTCCTAAAAAAGGTTGACTGGTTAATAATTCAAATATAGTTAAATCGTAACAGAATTAATTCTGTTACGATTTATTTTTTTCCATTGTTTTAAATGTATTGTTTTTTGTTGATGCGCTTGGTTTGGAGTT
>JBIKZB010000158.1:0-4829 GCA_044354955.1 Flavobacterium sp.
ACCAATACAAATGAAATCGAAGTATCAAATTTACCCAAAGGTGTATATCTAATGGTGGTCTATTCTGGAAATAAAAAAGGGAGTAAGAAAGTAATTATCAATTAGGTACTTTTTAAATAACCATCTCAACACCTTCAATTTTGCTATAAATTGAAGGTGTTTTGTTTTTTTATTGCTTTAAAAGTGTTAAATTTTTACTGAAAATTTGTTTTATAAAAAAAAATTATGTTAAATTTGGCTTAAATAATCTTAAAAACAACATTGCCTATACAATAAAAATACTTTTTAGAATTCCCGAATCTTAAACAACTAAAAGGTATTGTTATGGCTAATCTTGTACTTCCTGATGCGGTATTGGTGAAAAATTATATGAGTGGAGATGAATCTGCTCTAGCAACACTAATACAAAGACACCAATCTAAAATATTTGGTTTTATTTATTCTAAAGTAAATGATAGGGATTTATCAGATGATATATTTCAAGATACTTTTATTAAAGTTATTAAAACATTGAAATCGCAATCCTATAACGAAGAAGGAAAATTTTTGCCTTGGGTAATGCGCATTGCACATAATTTAGTAGTGGATCATTACAGAAAAGCAAAGAAGATGCCCTTTCAACGCGAAACAGAAGAGTATTCCATTTTTAATTACATGACAGATAATTGTCTTAATATTGAAGGGCAAATTATTACAGAACAAGTTGAAGCAGATATCGTTAAATTATTAAATGAGCTACCAGAAGATCAAAAAGAAGTTTTAGTAATGCGTATGTATCAAGACTTGAGTTTTAAGGAAATTGCAGATTTAACAGGAGTTAGTATTAATACCGCTTTAGGAAGAATGCGATACGGTTTATTAAACTTGAGAAAAATAATTGAGAAAAATAATATTATTTTAACAAATTAATACTAAAAGTATTTTTTTGCCGTTATACATGTATAAAAAAAATCATATTACATGGCAAAACTCTACTCTAAGAAAAAATTAGTGACCCAACAAATGAAACCCAAAAAGGAAACGATTTCTTTTTTGCTTAATTATTCAAAAGCGTTAAAGGTCTATAAAGTTGGAAATTCAACTATTGAAATTATAGCTAATTAAAGAAAATGCCTCAAAGAGATTTGAGGCATTTTTTATTTCTTTGAATATTCATCCAAAACACTTTTTCTTCCAATTGTTTTGGTAATAATATCTTTTTCTAAATTCCAGCCACGAGCAGGAGAATATTCACGACCGTACCAAATAATTTGCAAGTGCAACTCGTTCCAACACGCTTCTGGGAATATGCGTTTGGCATCTTTCTCGGTTTGTTGTACATTTTTTCCATTGGTTAATCCCCAACGGTACATTAGTCTATGAATGTGCGTATCTACCGGAAAGGCTGGAACGCCAAAGGCTTGACTCATTACTACACTTGCGGTTTTATGCCCTACAGCGGGTAACGATTCTAGAGCTTCAAAACTTTGCGGAACTTCACCATTGTATTTGTCAATTAAAATTTCAGATAAACCATGAATTCCTTTTGATTTCATAGGCGATAATCCACAGGGACGAATGATTTCTTTGATTTCTTCCACCGTCATTTTAATCATATCGTAAGGATTATCGGCTTTAGCAAATAGGAGGGGTGTAATTTGATTGACACGAACATCGGTACATTGTGCCGAAAGCAACACTGCAATTAATAATGTGTAAGGATCTTTATGGTCTAACGGAATCGGAATTTCTGGATATAATTCATTTAACGTATTTATAACAAATGTTACCTTCTCGCTTTTGGTCATTTTAACTAAATTTGATTTGTAAATTTATAAAGTTAAAGTGCAATATCAAAATTCAATTTCATTGATGCGTTTTGAAGCTATTAACCTTATAAACATCTAACCTTTTAAACCATAAATTATGACAACATTAAAAACAGGAGATAAAGCACCCCAATTTTCAGGCTTAGACCAAAATGGGACTTCGCATACATTAGCCGATTATAAAGGAAAGAAATTAGTGGTTTTCTTTTATCCCAAAGCAAGTACCCCAGGGTGTACAGCTGAAGCTTGTGATTTAAGAGATAATTTTGAGCGATTTAAAGCCAACAATTACGAATTACTAGGGGTAAGTGCTGATAGTGCTAAAGCACAGGCTAAATTTATAGAAAAGTATGAATTACCTTTTCCATTACTTGCCGATGAAGATAAATCGGTTATTCAGGCATTTGGAGTTTGGGGACCTAAGAAATTTATGGGAAAAGAATACGATGGAATTCATAGAACCACTTTTGTTATTGATGAAAACGGAACGATTGAAGAAGTTATTTCGGATGTTAAAACCAAAGCCCACGCTGCTCAAATTTTGAAATAAAAAAAAGCACGAAGTTTATCGCTTCGTGCTTTTTTTATCTATTTTTTAGGTTAGATTCTAAATATTCCACCTATGGTTAATATTCGTTGTAAAAACCAAAAGTTTTGTTCGGCTGAATCGGTACTATCGTTAGTTGTTCTTATATTGTTCATTTCAATATAACCTCCTTTTAATTCAGTTTGTATAAAGAAATATTTAAAGAAAGTAAAATTCAAGCCTACTTTAGCAGCCAATCCAAAACCCGCCACATTAAAATCATCATGGCGTTCTTTTCCTAAAAGCGTAGTATTTGTCTTTGGATATAGAAAACCACCACCAATACCTTCAGTTAAATTAATTTGAAATTTATCAGTATTTCTAATTTTAAACATACTCGAAATATCATCAACTCTTGCAATTTCAGTATTGACATAATTCAAACCATCGGTATGTTCAAAAAGTAAAAAGTCTTCGTCTAATGTTAGTTGACCATTCACAGGGTTTTCATTGTAAGAACCTGCATTTGGGTAATAACCAGAATAATCCACTCGTCGATCGTTATACATTACGTATTTCATGTGGTCAAATCCAATAGAAATATTGTAATGGTCAGAAATAAAATAACCTATTCTCATGTTGGTTTGAGGAATAGTCATTCTGGCCGGATTAAAATAATCGATATGAAAGCCTTTTGGTTTGTCGTGCGCTTCGATATTATAAATAGTGAAATCATAATCAGCTCCTTTAAAATGGATATCTGATTTTGTATACGATTCACGATTTCCACCCCAAAAAATATAGAACTTACCTTTGTTATGAGCTGTGTATTTATCAGGATTTTCTACTGTTTCTTGCGAAAAGGCGTACTGTGAAAACACACAAAAAGTTAGTACAACCATTAAAAATGGATGTTTCATTATACGATAATAATATTAAAATTGATTTATGGTTTGTCTAATGGCAACAAGTTTTCTCATTAACCCTTCAAAATAATCTAAATGTAGCATATTGGCACCATCGCTTTTTGCATTTGCTGGATCAAAATGGGTTTCAATAAAAATTCCATCTACCCCAACAGCTATTCCTGCTTTAGCAATCGTTTCTATCATATCAGGACGACCACCAGTAACTCCCGTCATTTGATTAGGTTGTTGTAAAGAATGGGTTACATCTAATACGGTAGTGGCTTGTTGTTGCATTGTAGGAATTCCTCTAAAATCCACAATCATATCTTGGTAACCAAACATGGTACCTCTATCGGTAACCATAACATTTTCATTTTGGCAATCCAATACTTTTTGAACAGCATGTTTCATGCTTTCTGGACTCATGAATTGTCCTTTTTTTAGGTTTACTGTTTTTCCAGTTTTAGCCGCTGCTACCACTAAATCAGTTTGGCGTACTAAAAATGCTGGAATTTGTAAAACATCTACATAGGCAGCCGCCATTGCAGCATCTTCATTAGTATGTATATCTGTAACGGTTGAAACCCCAAATTCTTTAGAAACTTTTTCAAGAATTTTAAGTGCTTTTTCATCTCCTATTCCAGAAAAACTGTCAATTCGAGAACGGTTCGCTTTTTTGAAAGAACCTTTGAATACAAATGGAATTTGTAATGTATCAGTTACTGTAACAAGTTTTTCTGCAATGCGCATAGCCATTTCTTCGCCTTCAATAGCACATGGACCCGCTAACAAAAAAAAGTTACCGCTTGTTGTATGTTTAATTTGTGGAATGTTGTTTAAATTCATTTGTGTTGATTTTGAAGTGCAAAGATAAAAAGAAAAACCTTTCCTACAGCAGTAGAAAAGGTTACATATGTTACAGAAACTAAAATAGTTTTTATTTAACTTCTGTGATTGATTTTTTTATAGAAAAACCTTTTGGGCATAAAATTTCACCTTTTTCATAAATATTGAAATACAGCATTACTTTTTTACCACTTCCTTCAAAGGTTACTTCATAAATGCCAATAGTTCCAGCGCCCATTGTGGTGTTTTTGGTAGGGAAAGGACAACAGGTGTCTACTTTGTTATAAGTGAATTTTTCGCCATTTGGACCTTCTAAACCATTAAAATAATACGCAATGTTAATATCTTCTTGGTTTTCTCTTATGTTTCCAATGTTAATAGGATAATCTTGATCATAGGCATATTTTGAGTCAGAGGCATGTTTTGTAATTACATAGGCTTTGTCTTTTACCATTGGGCGCAACGCTGTATTGTCTATGTTTTTTAAGGTAGATTTAGTGCTCACACAACCAACTAAGAGTAGGGTTGATATTACATACAGTAGATGTTTCATTTTACTTTGATTTATTGGTTGTTACTTGTACTTTAGGTCTTAAAATATATGCAACAATCGCGCCAATTACAACACCAAAAGATAAACCACCTGATATACTTTGCCAAATGTAAGCGGTCAAATTAAAATATTTCTGTGCTTCTACTAACGTTAATTTTTCGCTTTCTACAGAATATGCAATTAATTTA
>JBIKZB010000159.1:0-4803 GCA_044354955.1 Flavobacterium sp.
CTGTTGGTCATTTATATACAACTAACAAAGAACGTGGCATTTATAAATCAACTGATGGTGGGAAATCTTGGAAACAAACTTTGTTTGTAGCAGAAGATGCTGGAATTATTGATTTAGCGGTTTCGGAAAGGAATCCAAAAATTATGTTTGCGGCGTCTTGGCAAAAAGATAGAAAAGCGTGGCATTTTGATGGTGATGGAGAAAAATCAGGCATTTATAAAAGTGAAGATGGCGGAACTACTTGGCAATTAGTCACCACAAAAGAAAGTGGATTTCCGGCGAATGAAGGTGTGGGAAGAATTGGTTTGGCACTATTCAATGAAAACGTAATTTATGCTGTTGTTGATAATCAGAACAAACGACCAAAAACAGCTTCAAAAAATAAATTAACTACAATGTTAGCTACGCCAGGAGCTGATTTCATGGAAATTTCTAACAAAGAATTAAATCGTGCTTTGAAAGAAAGTGGTTTTAGAGATAAATACCGTGCGGAAAATATTAAAAATTGGGTTGCCAATAACAATATGGAACCAAACGAAGTTTTAGCAATTCTTTCTGATGCTAATAAAGCATTGTTTGAAACGGAAGTAATTGGTTGTGAAGTTTATAAATCGGAAAATGGTGGAAAAACTTGGAAGAAAACCAATCAGAATTTTATCGATGATATGTTTTATACCTATGGTTATTATTTTGCAAACATTTCGGTAGATGAGAACAATCAAAATCGTGTTTATATTGGTGGCGTTCCGTTATTGTTTTCCGAAGATGGTGGAAAAACATTTGCTGCGATTTCAAAAGAAAATGTACATGCCGATCATCACGTAACTTGGATCAATCCCGAAAATCCTAATCACATTATTAATGGAAATGATGGTGGGGTAAATATTTCGTACGACAACGGAGCACATTGGATTAAATGCAACAACGAAGCGGTAAGTCAGTTGTATGCGGTGAATGTCGATTACCAAGAAAATTATAATGTATATGGTGGGATGCAAGACAACGGTGTTTGGTTTGGACCTAATAATTACTCGCACAATGTCGCTTGGCATCAAGAAGGAAAATATCCGTATCAAGAATTAATGGGTGGTGACGGGATGCAAATCCAAGTCGATAGTCGCAATCCAAATGTGGTTTTTACGGGTTATCAATTTGGGAATTATTACAAAATCAATCAAAAAGAAGGTAAGTTTGATTTTATCTCTCCGGCAGCTCCCAAGGGAGAAAAACCTTATCGTTTCAATTGGCAAGCCCCAATTTTGTTGTCGTCGCACAATCAAGATATTTTGTATATGGGATCGGAATTTTTACATCGTTCAATGAATCAAGGGGAAACTTGGGAAAAAATTTCGGGCGATTTAACCAATGGTGCTAAAGAAGGAAATGTTGCTTTTGGAACGATAACTGCCATTTCGGAAAGTAAATTCCAATTTGGATTGCTTTACACTGGTTCCGATGATGGGAAAATTCATGTTTCGAAAGATGGCGGTGTTTCTTGGCAATTGATTTCTGGTAATTTGCCTCAAAGCTTATGGGTTTCTAGAGTAGTGGCTTCAACTCATAGAAAAGAAAGAGTTTATGCAACTTTGAATGGTTACAGAAATGATATTTTTGAAAGTTATGTTTTTGTTTCGGAAGATTTTGGTACGAATTGGACTCCAATTTCAAACGGATTAACTCAAGCTGTAAATGTAATTGTTGAAGATTCAGCAAATGAAAACATTTTATACGTTGGAACGGATAATGGTTTATTCATTTCGTTAGACAAAGGAACAACTTGGCAAGATTTCTCTAACGGAATGCCAAATGTGGCGGTTCATGATGCAATTATTCAAACCAAAGCAAAAGAATTAATCGTTGGAACTCATGGTCGTTCGATTTATAAAATGGACATTTCTAAAGTGCAAGAATTAACTAAGGAAGTTTTGGCAAAAAATCTTCATTTATTTAAAGTGAATGATAGAACAAAATCTGAGCGTTGGGGAAGTCAAAATTATGCTTGGGGAAAAACCAGTGAGCCTTCGCAAGCTATTTGGTTCTATTCAAATGCTTATGGAATTTTCAACATTTCCATTACAAATGAAACAGGAATAGTAGTTCATACTCAAAAAGTAGACGCTAAAAAAGGATTGAATTCATTTACCTATGATTATTCGCTTTCAAAAGAAGTTGCTGAAAAGTGGAATAAAAAAGATAAAAACATCAAAATTAAAGAAGCTGAAAATAAGAAGTTTTATTTGCCTGTTGGGAAATATAAAATAATCGTTTCTAAAGATAAAGTAACAGAAATCAAATCATTTGAGGTTACAGCTCCAAAAAAATAAACAAATGAAAAAAATAGTATTGAGTGTTTTTCTTTGCGCAACAATTATAACTTTTGCACAAGACAAAAAAGCGTATCAAATTTTTGATAAAAACGGTAAAAAGACGTCGTATGAGAAACTCTTAAAAGCTGGAGAAAAAGCCGATGTGGTCTTGTTTGGAGAATATCATGACAATTCCGTTGTGCATTGGTTGCAACTAGAATTTACTAAAGATTTAGCAGAAAAGAAAGCACTAGTTTTAGGAGCCGAAATGCTAGAAGCGGATAATCAAACGCAAGTAAATCAATATTTGAATGGCGAAATCAATCAAAAACAATTGGATTCAACCGCGCGCCTTTGGAAAAATTATAAGACCGATTATAAACCTTTAGTTGATTTTGCAAAGGAAAAGAAATTCAGTTTTATTACTACAAACGTGCCACGAAGATATGCTTCGTTAGTGTTTAAAAAAGATTTAGTGGCTTTGGATTCGCTTTCTGTTCAAGAAAAGTCATGGATAGCGCCTTTACCAATTGAATTTGATATTAATTTACCAGGTTATAAAAGCATGATGGGTATGCAAGGTGGTCATGCGGGTGAAAAAATGCCAAAAGCGCAAGCCATAAAAGACGCTACAATGGCTTATTTTATTCATAAAAACCGAACCGAAAATAGCGTTTTTGTTCACTATAACGGAACGTATCATTCTGATAATTATGAAGGAATTAATTGGTATTTGAAAAAATTTGACTCTGGCATAAAAATTGTGACAATTGCAACTGTAGAACAAAAAAATTTGTTAAAATTAGAAACAGAACATTACAATAAAGCCGACTTTATTCTCGTTATAGATGAGGATGTTACAAAAACGTACTAAAAGCGTCTTTAATAAAAAGAATCAATATGAAAAAATTAGTAATTTTAATCGCTGTAATTTTTACTGGATTTACTTTTTTCTCTTGTGAGGATTCAGATGATAAAGTTGAAGAGCCTTATTTAATTGTGAAATTTCAGTTTGACCCTAATCAAGTTCGCTTGAATAATTTGGGACAACCTTCAGGTGTGGCTCCTGGGAATGCGGCACAATCTCCCAATTTTAATGCAATATCAGCACATTATTTTGAATTAGCGCCTACTGCTTTTACCCAATTAGGAGACGGAACAATTTTATATCATGCGCCAGAAACTACAGAAGGTGGTGCGGTTGCAATTAATTTCAATCAAGCAATTATTGTGGGAGAAGGCGAGGCTTTCTTAAAAATACCATTAAGTCAAGTAGCGCAAGGAAACTATGAATATGTTCGTGTTTCTTTGGCTTATCAAGATTATAATATTTCAATTAGAAATAATGGCACCGATTACGATGGAAGGCTAACAAGTTTTGTGGGATATAACACCTTTATTAATACACATACAATTGGAAGTAATTCATTTCCTGTAAACGGTAATCGTTTGCAAGGATATTGGGCTTTTGCATTGAATGATTTTCCGTATGCAACATCAGGCCAAGCGCCAGCTGGAGCAACTACAGTTCCAAATCCAATTGCATCTACTTCTCCAATTCCCGCAGGCTCTTGTGTAGTAACTGGAAAATTTAACGAAAATCTTATTATTAATGGCAATGAAACTAGAGATGTTATAATCACTTTATCACTTTCCATAAATAAAAGTTTTGAATGGCGTGAAGTGACAGCTGATGGAAAATATGAGCCATCAATTGGTGAAAATGTCGTTGATATGGGTTTACGAGGATTAATTCCAACCTATACTAGATAATTATTCCGCTAAAATACTATACATACTTCTTTTTTATTTGTGTAATGTATTGATATTCAACAGAAGTTAAATTATTTTAAATTCATTATAAATTAGCTACAAAAGGTTGTGGTTAATTTCAAATAGCTGTATTTTTGTTTTGATTTTTATAAAACTAGTACAATCAAATAAAATTATGGCAAAATCAGCACTATTAAAGTCATCTATAGTTAAAAAATACTGGATGGCTCTTACAGGTTTATTTTTATGCTTGTTTTTGGCGGGGCACTTGGCAGGAAATCTTCAATTGATTTTTGGAACAAGTAAGCAATTCAATGAGTATGCATTATTCATGACCACCAATCCGGCAGTTAAGTTACTTTCTTATCTTACTTACATTTCTATTTTATTCCATGCAATTGATGGAATTATGTTAACTATCCAAAACAAAAAAGCAAGACCAATTGGTTACGCTAAAACAGACGGTTCTTCTAGTAGTCTAGCTTCTAGAAACATGGCGGTTTTAGGAACTGTAATTTTGGTGTTCATTGCTACACACATGGTAAACTTTTGGGCAAAAATGCATTTTGATAAAAACATGCCGTTAGTTACCAAAGAGATGGACAATGGAATGGGTCAAAAGCAAGTGCAATTAGTGGGAACAAAAGATTCTCAAATGCCATTTATGCAATTAGATCAAAACGGAAAATTATCTAAAGAATTTTTCGAAACGATTAATGCACAA
>JBIKZB010000160.1:0-4790 GCA_044354955.1 Flavobacterium sp.
TGCTTGAAATTCCGCTAAATCTAAAAAAGCACTCACTAATAAATTCAAATCACCAATTTCATTTTCATTCAAATAATTTTTAGCAATGGAAACATCGCTTTTTAGAATTTTTCCAGATGGTGCATTTTTCCAAGTAGATAAACCCATAAAATCTTTTAATTTGTCTGCTCTTTCAAAAATTATTTCAGCTGCGGTTCTTCCTGATATTGCAAAATGCAATTTATTCTGAACCATTTTGAAGAATAGTTTAGTTTCTTCAGAATTTTTAGAATAATCGGCACTACATTGTTCGAAAATATCGCCTAACTTTTGGTATAATCTTCTCTCGCTCGAACGAATTTCTCTTATTCGCTCTAATAATTCATCAAAATAATCTTTACCAAAAGGTTTTCCGTTTTTCAACATTTCATCATTCAAAACAAAACCTTTAATGATAAATTCTTTCAATGTTTGAGTTGCCCAAATTCTAAATTGAGTAGCTTCTTTAGAATTGACACGATAACCAACGGCAATTATTGCATCAAGATTGTAGAATTTTGTTTTGTAATTTTTACCATCTGAAGCAGTTACCGAGAATTCCTCGATAACTGAATTTGGATTTAATTCTTCAGAGTTGAAAATGTTTTTTAAGTGTAAAGAAACATTATCAATACTACAATTAAATAATTGCGCAATCATTTTTTGTGAAAGCCAAAAACTTTCATTGAGGTAAGTAACATTGATGGTTACATTCTGTTTTTCTGTTTTATAAAATATGATATTGTTTTGCATGGCGTAAATTTTTATAAAAATAGGTGTTTTTAATTATTTTTCAAAGTAACGTTATTAGTAAGTTGGGATTTTATGTTATTGAGGTTTATTGAGATTGACATTTTTTTATTTGATCTATTAATGAATTTAAAATTAGATGTTCATCAATTATTATTTTTTCATTCTTTAATTCTTTGTAAGTTTTGAAAATATTTAAAACTTCAATTTGTTTCCAATTGTTTTCATAGTTAATCAAATATTCTGAGTTTCTATTTTGTATATTTAAATAATAAACCTTATCACAATATCTTCTACTAGAAATGACCTTCAATTTAATGTCTGATTCTGAAATTAAAAAATCTTCTTGCCAAATGGTATTATATTTTTTTCCGAAAAAAGTTATTTTACTTTCATCAAAGCATATTTTGTAAATTTCATTTTTTGAATAGATTATTGAGTAAAAAATAGTAAAAATTAGATATAATGTTAGGATACTTAAAAAGCAACTATTTACATTTATTTTTTCAATAAAAAGTACTATAAAAACAATAATTAATGTTAAAATAAATAATTTGAATTTATTCCAAAATCTTAAATTGAATTTTCTACTTTCTGTTTCAAATATTTTCATAAAATGTAAAATACATTCTGAAACTAGTTCAGAACTAAAAAATTGTTTTTATTTTCTTTTACTCCCAACTTCCATCTCCAAACTCTATTAAAGTTCATACACCACCAAACCACTTCTAAACTTCGGTTCAATATAAGTTGATTTTGGAGGCATGATTAAATTGTTATCGGCTAACGCTTTGATTTCATTGATATCAGAAGGGTATAGCATGAAGCCTACTTCAAATTCACCTTCATCTATTAAATCTTTTATTACAGAAATAGATTGCTTTCCAGGAATGTAATCAATTCGTTCGTCGTTACGTAAATATTCGATGCCTAATAATGGTAAAAGTACTTTGTCGTATAAAATTTGAGCGTCCAAACTATCTAAAATCGAAGATTCTTTGTGATTTTCATGTTTGTAAAAAAGGGCATAAAAACTACCGTCGAGATACATGCCAAATTCAAACTTGTTTTGAGGTTTCCAAATTTCTTGGTCTTTCGCTTTAATGATAAAGTTTTTGGATAATTTTTTGATAAAATCATCTTTACTCAAACCATTCAAATCGCGAATCAATCGGTTGAATTCGTAAATTTTGACATTACTTTCGGCAATTAAAAAACTCATGAAATAATTCAAGTTTTCATTGCCCAAATGCTTGTCTTGCTCGTATAACAATTCCGCTGAAGCCGAACGATGGTGTCCATCGGCAATGTATAAATTTGGAATTCCTTCAAAATGTTCTTGCAACCAATCGATTTCAGATTGCGTATCAATTTTCCAAAGCGTGTGTTTTTCTTTATTGGGTGTCGAATATTCGTAAACAGGCTCGCTCTTTTTTCGCAACGCAATAAACGTATTAATCTCCAAACTATCGGGATACGTAATTAAAACGGGTTCGGTGTTAAAATTCGTTTGATGTAAATAATCTTTGAACAATTCCACCCGATATTGCAAGGTGTCTTCGTGTTTTTTTATGACTTTATCTTGGTAATCTTTCACTGAAGTTCCAGCAATAATTCCAGTAAAAGTTTGGCCTTTTGACTGAATTTCGTACAGATAAAAAACAGGATGTTCTTCTTCAATTAGAATTTGGTCGTGTTTAAAATCTTGATATTTGTTTGCAACGGCTTTAAAACGCTTTTCCAAGGACACTTTTTGCGCATTGGCATAAGCAGGATGAATCACATGCAAAAACGAATACGGATTAAAATCCAACCAAGCAGCAAGCTCAGCCGAACTGTAATCGTCATACGTTCTGCAAGTAACTAAGGCAACTTTATCCGCTGCCGGCCGAACTGCTTTGAAAGGTTTTATTTTGGCCATTTTTGAGTGATTAGTAATTAGTGATTAGTAACTAGCTATTCACTAATTACTAATCACTTTTCACTTTATTTAGAAAATTGTTTAGAAACTTTTTCTGCTTTTTTGCTTTCTGAGTAATCGTAGAAACCTTCTCCTGATTTAACGCCTAATTTTCCAGCCATTACCATGTTTACTAATAACGGACATGGAGCATATTTTGGGTTTTTGAATCCGTCGTACATTACGTTTAAGATAGACAAACAAACGTCTAATCCGATAAAGTCAGCCAATTGTAATGGTCCCATTGGGTGTGCCATACCTAATTTCATCACGGTATCAATTTCTTGTACACCAGCAACACCATTATATAACGTTTCAATCGATTCGTTAATCATTGGCATTAAAATTCTATTCGCTACGAAACCAGGATAATCGTTAACTTCTGTTGGAGTTTTTCCTAATTTAACTGATAAATCCATGATGATTTTAGTCACTTCATCCGAAGTAGAATATCCACGTATAATTTCAACCAATTTCATAATTGGCACCGGATTCATAAAGTGCATTCCAATAACTCTTTCTGGATGAACAACTTGTGCTCCAATTTGAGTAATAGAAATAGAAGAAGTGTTCGAAGCTAAAATTACGTTATGTTCACAAACATCACTCAATTGTTTGAAGATGTTCATTTTTAAAGTAACGTTTTCGGTAGCCGCTTCCACTACTAAATCACAACCTACTACACCGTCTTTGATGTCAGTATACGTAATAATATTTCCGATGGTTTTGATTTTATCATCTTCAGTGATAGTTCCTTTTGAAACCATTCTGTCAAGGTTAGCAGCTATAGTTGCCATTCCTTTTTCTAATGATTTGTCTGAAATATCAATTAATTTTACGGTAAATCCGCTTTGTGCAAAAGTATGAGCAATTCCGTTGCCCATTGTTCCTGCACCAATTACAGCTATTGTGTTCATTTTTTATTTTAGGATTTTTAGTTTATTATTTATTCATACAATCAATAATCTGATACGCCACACGTAATGCTTCGGTTCCGTCTTCTAATGTTACGATGGGTGTGGTGTTGTTATTGATAGCATCTGCAAATGTTTCTAATTCGTCTAATATCGCATTATTAGCTTGTACATTTGGATTGTCAAAATAGATTTGTTTTTTTACGCCTTCAGCATTTTGTAAAATCATATCAAAATCACCTGGAACTTCTGGCGCATCTTGCATGCGAACAATTTCACACACTTTGTCTAAATAGTCAACAGAAATATAAGCGTCTTTTTGGAAAAAACGCGATTTGCGCATGTTTTTCATGGAGATACGACTCGAAGTAATATTGGCTACACAACCGTTTTCAAATTCAATTCGTGCATTGGTAATATCTGGAGAATCTGAAATCACCGCAACACTACTAGCATTAATAGATTTCACTTTCGATTTCACAACGCTTAAAATCGCATCTATATCGTGAATCATCAAATCTAAAACCACAGGAACATCAGTACCGCGCGGATTAAATTCAGCCAAACGATGGGTTTCAATAAACATTGGATTCTTGATTTTGTCTTTTACAGCTGTAAAGGCAGGATTAAAACGTTCTACATGTCCAACCTGACCTTTAACATTGTATTTTTTGGCTAAAGCGATAATTTCTTCAGCTTCTTCAACCGTATTTGAGATTGGTTTTTCAATAAAAATGTGTTTTCCCGCTTCAATAACTTGTTGAGCGCACTCAAAATGTTGTAGAGTTGGTGTTACAATATCTACAACATCTACTGCAGCGATTAATTCGGCAATTGAATCAAATTTTTTATAACCAAATTCGGCCGCTACTTTGTTTGCATTTTCATCAAAAGCATCGTAAAAGCCTACTAATTCATATTTTTCTGATTGTTTTAATAATCGTAAATGTATTTTTCCAAGGTGACCCGCACCTAAAACGCCTACTCTTAGCATAAGATTAAATTTTATCAAAAGTACAATTTTAGTTTAAAGTTCAAAAGTTTAAGTTTCAAAACTTCGGAATAAAAGTTTCAGAAATTTTACATTTGATATTTAGAAATTTCAGTCTATTTTTACGAAAATATAATATTACCTAAATTGAAAGATA
>JBIKZB010000011.1:0-16449 GCA_044354955.1 Flavobacterium sp.
TACATTGAAAATAGCGTTGAAGAAAGTGAAGTGTTTACCGCCCCAAATAGGTAACCAAGAAGGTAGGTTTCCTTCCCACATTGGAAAATAGAACATATCTACAACTTCTCCATGGAACCAAGTACCATAAGGTTGGTCTGAAAAAGCTGTTGCTACTTGATGATAACTATCGTTAAAAATAACACCATAGAAAACTGAATCGATAATATTTCCTAAAGCGCCCGTAAAAATCAAAGCAATAGCTACAATTAAGTAATTAGAAGCATTTTTTCTTACAGAATCCCATAACCACCAAGCGATTCCACCAACGGCAACGATTCGGAATAAGGTCAAGATTAATTTCCCGTGTTCACCAGGAATTTCAGCACCCCAAGCCATGCCTTCATTCTCTATAAAATGAATTTGAAACCATTCTAAACCCATTACTTTTATGGATTCTCCAATAAAAAAATGTGTCTTGATATAGATTTTTGAAATCTGATCAATTAATAAAATAGCTAGGATTAAAATATAGGCTTTCTTTAACGTCATGTTCAATTTTTTTGCAAAAATAGTGTTTTTATTAAATAAAAAACGCTCCAAACGGAGCGTTAGTATAATTTTGTAAAAAGATTAACGTTGCAAGTTCTTTGCTTCGATACTCATAGTTGCATGAGGAACGATTTTTAAACGCTCTTTACTTATTAATTTGCCTGTAACTTTACACAAACCATAGGTTTTGTTTTCGATACGAATTAAGGCATTTTTTAAATCTCTAATAAACTTTTCTTGACGAATAGCTAGTTGTGAATTGGCTTCTTTACTCATTGTTTCGCTGCCTTCTTCAAATGCTTTAAACGTTGGCGATGTATCGTCAGTTCCGTTATTTAAGTCATTCATGTAAGCACTTTTAATAAGCTCTAAATCGCCTTTAGCTTTTTCTAATTTAGCTTGAATTAACGCTTTGAATTCAGCCAAATCAGCATCTGAAAATCTAATTTGCTCCACTATCATAATTTCAATATTTTTATAGTTATACGTTGATTAAAAGCTTTTAGCTTTTATTTTGAAATTAATATACTTGTTTTTATATCATCAAACTCTATTTCCGCGCCATTTTCAATGGTTGGAACAAAAATTAACGATTCGGTTAAGGTTTCTGACTTAATATAAGATTCGTTTGCTAAAACAGCTTCTTCTACTTGCGTATTTTTTTCCATTTTAACGGTAATCTTGTCCGTTACTTCAAAACCTGAGTCTTTTCTGATATTTTGAATTCTGTTAATCAATTCTCTCGCGATACCTTCTTTTCTTAATTCGTCGGAAATAGTAATGTCTAATGCTACCGTAATTCCGTTTGAATTGGCTACTAACCAACCTTCAATATCTTGCGATGAAATCTCAACATCTTCTAGTGATAAAGTTATACTTTTTCCTGAAATATCCATAACCAACTCACCGTCACGCTCTAATTTTGCAATTTCATCTTGTCCAAAACCTTGTATCTCTTTGGAAATCAATCCCATATACTTTCCAAAACGAGGTCCTAATGTTTTAAAATTAGGCTTAATTTGCTTCACTAAAACACCCGAAGCATCGTCTAATAATTCAATTTCTTTCACGTTTACCTCTGCCATAATTAAGTCAGAAACTGCCTCAATTTCAGCACGCTGATTCTCATCAAGTACTGGAATCATTACCTTTTGCAACGGTTGACGCACTTTAATCATTTCCTTCTTACGCAGCGATAAAACCAACGAAGAAACCGTTTGTGCTTTTAACATTTTGCTCTCTAACGACTTATCAACAAAGTTTTCAACCGAAACTGGAAACTGCGCCAAATGTACACTGTCATAATTTTCTGAGGATGTTGCTAACGTTAAATCTCTGTAAAGTTTATCCATGAAAAACGGTGCAATTGGTGCTCCAAGTTTAGAAATTGTCAACAGACAAGTGTAAAGCGTTTGATAAGCCGCAATTTTATCTTGTGCATATTCACCTTTCCAAAATCTTCTTCTACACAAACGAACATACCAATTACTTAGGTTTTCCTGAACGAAATCAGAAATTGCTCTTGCTGCTTTTGTTGGTTCGTAATCTGCATAGGCTTCATCCACAACTTGAATTAAAGTATGTAATTCAGATAAAATCCAACGATCAATTTCCGGTCTTTCTTCTAATGGAACTTCCGCTTCATCATAAGTAAATCCATCAATATTAGCATATAACGAAAAGAACGAATACGTATTATATAACGTTCCAAAGAATTTTCTACGAACCTCAGCAACACCTTCGATATCAAATTTTAAGTTATCCCAAGGATTAGCATTCGAAATCATGTACCAACGTGTAGCATCTGGACCATATTCAGCCAAAGTAGTAAATGGATCCACGGCATTTCCTAAACGTTTCGACATTTTCTGTCCGTTTTTATCCAAAACTAATCCGTTTGAAACTACGTTTTTATAAGCAATTTTATCGAAAACTAAAGTTCCAATCGCATGTAATGTATAGAACCAACCACGTGTTTGGTCAACACCTTCTGCAATAAAATCAGCTGGGAAAGCTTTATTTTCGTCGATTAACTCTTTGTTCTCAAATGGATAATGCCATTGTGCATAAGGCATTGCACCTGAATCGAACCAAACGTCAATTAAGTCGGTTTCGCGTTTCATTGGTTTTCCTGATGGAGAAACTAAAACAATTCCGTCTACTACATTTTTATGTAAATCCACTAAATCGTAGTTGGCTTCGCTCATGTCGCCAATTTTGAATCCTTTATACGGATTTTCTGTTTGGAAACCTGCTGCGATTGCTTTTTCGATTTCGTTGTATAATTCTTCAACTGAACCAACTAACATTTCTTCGGTTCCATCTTCACTTCTCCAAATTGGTAAAGGAATTCCCCAATATCTTGAACGTGATAAGTTCCAATCATTTGCGTTTTTCAACCAATTTCCGAAACGACCTTCTCCAGTTGCTTTTGGTTTCCAGTTGATGGTTTCGTTTAAGTCGAACATTCTATCTTTGATTTCAGTTACTTTAATGAACCAAGAATCTAATGGATAGTATAAAATCGGTTTGTCTGTTCGCCAACAATGTGGGTAACTGTGTACATATTTTTCAACCTTAAAGGCTTTATTTTCTTCTTTTAATTGGATAGCAATTTCTACGTCAGCTGAACGTTCTGGCGCTTCACCATCGTTGTAATATTCGTTTTTAACGTATTTACCTGAAAATTTCCCTAAACCTTGAATGAATCTTCCTTGTAAATCTACCAATGGCACTGGATTTCCGTTTTCATCTAAAACCAACATTGGTGGCACTTCTGGAGTTGCTTCTTTGGCAACTTTAGCATCATCCGCTCCGAAAGTTGGAGCCGTGTGAACAATTCCTGTTCCATCTTCCGTTGTAACGAAATCTCCTGAAATTACTCTAAAAGCATTTTCTGGATTTTGATACGGTAACGCTAATGCCAATAATTGTTCGTAACGAATTCCTACTAAATCAGCACCTTTTGCTTCCGCTAAAATTTGATACGGAATCTTTTTATCGTCCGATTTATAATTTGCAAAATCTGCTTCTGATTCCGCAACAAAATACTTTCCACCGAATTGTTTTCCGACTAAATTCTTCGCCAAAACCACATTCACTGCTTCAAAAGTATATTGATTGAATGTTTTCACTAAAACATAATCAATTTTTGGACCAACTGTCAACGCTGTATTTGATGGCAACGTCCAAGGTGTGGTCGTCCAAGCTAAGAAATGAATGGTTCCAAAACCTTGTAAAAAGCTTGGTAAGGTTTCTTCTTTTGCTTTGAATTGCGCTACAATCGTTGTATCCGTAACATCACGGTATGAACCTGGCTGATTTACTTCGTGCGAAGACAAACCTGTTCCTGCTTTTGGAGAATAGGGTTGGATTGTGTATCCTTTGTATAGTAAATCCTTGTTGTAAATTTGTTTTAGCAACCACCAAACGGTTTCCATATATTTGGATTTGTACGTCACATACGGATCTTCCATATCTACCCAATACCCCATTTTTTCAGTCAAGTCGTTCCATACGTCAGTGTAACGCATTACGGTTCTTTTACACGCCTCATTGTATTCAGTAACTGAAATAGTTTTTCCGATGTCTTCTTTGGTGATGCCTAATTCTTTTTCGGTACCTAATTCTACAGGCAAACCGTGCGTATCCCAGCCTGCTTTTCGCTTAACTTGGTAGCCTTTTTGAGTTTTATAACGACAAAAAATGTCTTTAATCGCACGCGCCATTACGTGGTGAATTCCAGGCAAACCATTTGCAGATGGTGGCCCTTCAAAAAATACGTAAGGTGTAGCTCCTTCTCGAGAAGTTACGGATTGTTCAAAGATGTTGTTTTTCTTCCAAAAATCAAGAACTTCTGACGCTACTGTTGGCAAGTCAAGTCCTTTGTATTCAGTAAATTTTGTGCTCATTTTGTCGCTTTCTTAAATCAATTTGCGAAAGTAATGATTTAAAGGTAAAAGGCAAAAGGTAAAAGGCAAAAGTTAAGCGTTAGGAAAAAACTTCTTTTAAAACGTCTAACGATTTTGGTTTTTTGAAACCATCGAGATGTAAAGTGTAGAAATCTAAGAGGATTTTTAATACTATTTGGCGTTCAATTCCAGCAAATACTTTTTGGTCGGCATCAAATTTTAATTCTAATAGTTTTTTAAACAAATGCGTTTCGTGTTCGGTTAACGAATGTACACTTTGAAAAGGGGTGAAATAACCTTCTTTCGAGTCAAAAAAAGCGAACTCTTTTTCAGTTACATCGGGGTAAAATCCCAAATATTTAGTAACTTCCATCATTAAAATGAGATGGAAATTAGCCATTTCATCGTGTGTGTCTAACCAAAGAAGCGCCGTTTCTATAAAAGAGAATAAGTTTTGGTTTTTTTCTTCTTCTTTGATAGCGTGATGCAAAATTTCGGAAAGAAAAATTACGATGGTGCTTTTGACAACATCAGTGTTTATTGAATAATAGCTGTGAGCTAATCGGATTTCTTTAAAATGTTCCAGCGTGCCTTTATTCTTATGATTAGCTTCGATTTCAATCATGGTTAATGGCTGAAAGTACGCGATTTTTTGATTGGCTTTTTTGTTGGAATAGGCGCTTTGGACAAAATAACTTTTTAACCCATCTGATTCGGTAAAGCATTTGACTATCAAGCTTTTTTCTTGAAACTTTATGGAAGAAAGAACGATGGCTTTAGTTTTGACGAGCATTGATATTCTTTTTTTTATAATATGAATTTACCACAACGATACAAAAAACAAAAATGATTCCTTGTAATGGCATCATAAACCTTGAGCAATTGATTGGACCTGTTATTAAAATACAATAAAAAAACAGCATTATTATGTAATTCAAGTAAAAACTGTATCTGTTAAAAATTAAAGCATAAGAAAATAAAAAAACCTTCAATATAGCAAACAAAAAAACTGGAATTAAAAGTAAATAGAGAATAAAAAAATTGTTTTCAAATAAACTTGAAAACCGCTTCTTACCATTTAAAATTTCCAAAAAACCTTGATTTCCATCCTCTTTCTTGAAAAATGTCATTAAATCAAAACGACCAGGATCTAAAACTCCTCTAAAAGCATTTACAACATGATAAAAAGTATATCTAAAAAAATCATCTTTAATTGTTGAAATTCCTATTTGTTTTAAGTATTCATTTTGTTTATGAAAATTCATTTTCTCATACTCTCCATTATAAATTGAATCTAACCATATTTGAGCTTCTTTTGGAGAGTTTGTAAATGATTTAAAATAAAACAAATTATAATTAATTAGGTTTTTATTTTCTATTGAAGAAAAATGCTTGTAACCCGTTCGTGTTTCGTTGTGGTGCAGATATAATTGTAATAGTAGGATAGGCAGAAATATGAAAAAACTAAAAACCTTTTTCTTAGAAAAGAAAATAAAAAAGTAAACAAAATTCAAATATATAAATGGATAAAATACAGGTTTAGTAAAAGCTAATAAAATGGTTAAGATTTGAATGAAGAAAAAATTACGATTTGACCATTTTTGTGTGAAAAGCCAAAACTTTAAATTAATTAATAACATCAATAACCATTCAGACATAATTAATTGAGAATATATAAAAATTGATGGAGTTAAAAGAAAAAAAAGAACATGATAAGGTTTTATTTGGACGTTAAATTTTTTTAAAATTTGAACCAAAATAAAACTATTTGAAAAAGCAAAAAATGTCTGAATAAGAATTATTATTTCAATTTTGAACTTTAAAAGAAAAGATAGAAATAAAGGGTAAAAAAATGGTCTTTTGGTTAATAATGAAGGGTTAATACTTGTGTCAAAAAACATTTGATTAGAAATGTACTTTGCTGTTTCGATGTATTCATAGGAATCTACTAAAAAATAATTTTTTGACAATATTCTAAAAAAATAGAAAAAAAGGAAAAGTATAGCTAGAGATAGATAAAATCGTTTTTCGTTTGAATCTAATTGAATATTCATAACTATCTAATAATCATAACTTTTTTAACGGTAGAATCGGTTCCATCTTGACTTGCTACAAAAATCATGTAAACTCCAGAAGCCACTTTGTATTTTCCAAATGCGGTGGTATCCCATTCAATTGTACCTCCAGAAGAAGTAGTTTCATATACTAAATTTCCTTCTATGTCGGTAATTTTTATATTTGCCTTATCGGTTAATCCGCTTATTTTGACCGTTCCCACAAAATTAGGACGAACTGGATTTGGATACACATAAACATCTCCAAGACTATCACTTGGTTTGGTTGAAGTTCCTAAAAACGACACCATTCCTTTATCAGTTACAAAAAACACTTCTCCTGAAACTCCATCAATTTCAATATCTAAAATATTATTGCTTGGCAAAGGCGAATTACTTTTATCGAATCTATAAACGGTTTGTTGTCCATTAGAGGACACTAAAAACACGCCTCCATCGGCAATAGAAACCCATTTTCTATTAGCACCATCAACTGCAATATCTAAAATAGGTTGCTGATAGAATAATTCTTGTGCTAAATCTCCTTCTTGAATAATAATAGGAAAAACATCAAGTTCTGTTTCAGTAATGAAACGATCTACACTTGATAATACCCTTAAACCCGCCATAGTTCCAATCCATAATTGATTACGGTTGTCAATAGCCAAACAATTTACAACTGAAGTGGGAATATTTGCGTTTTCTTGATTAATGACAATAAATTTATTGCCATAATTTTCATTGAAAGCTACCACACCATCATTATAGGCAGCAATCCATTTGGTACTGTTTTTATCAATAGCCATAGAATTATATCTACCTGTGGCTAAGTTTGCTGTTATTCCAGTTAAATCATACGATTGCCATTGACCGTTAGTTCGCAATACTTTTATTCCCCTGTCAACAAATCCATTGGTAACCCATAGATTTCCTTCTTTATCAAAAGCGGGACTATTGATTCGAATATCTACATATGAAGGATTTCCAGTAACAACCAATGATTCAAGTCCATTAGTACCTGTATTAGTATTGTTTAACAACTCTACGTCTTCTCCTTGAAATTTTAACATCCCTGAAAAATAAGAGGTAACAAAAACTTCATTTGATCTTGATGGATTTATAGCAATATCAGAAAGTGATTTAGCTCCTAATAAATCTTGATATGGCAATATTTGCCAACTATTGTCTGCAGTAAACGTACTTATGCCAAACTCGTCTAGAGGATACGGATTAAATTGTTGTGTATAATCACCGTGCACCATCCAAAGTTTATTTTTACCTTTTTTTACTCTAAAAGCATAATTTTGAAGCGGTCCATTTGGAGACATGGCAGTAAAAACGGTTGGATTTGTTATAGGGGTAGAAAACAAGCCGTTCTTTTCAGTTCCAATATATATAAACTCATCCACAACGGTAGCGGCTGTAAACTTTACATTCAAATCTGGAATTTGAGTTATATGAGCCATAATGTTAAAGGATTGTCCTAAAACATAAATATTGTTTTGCGTGGTAATGATAAGTTCATTCCCATTTGTTTTTAGTTTTAACCCTATTTGATTGTGATTTAAAATTTCCTGAAACGAAGCTCCATTATATCTGTAGGTCCTTGCATTAGTATTGGTTGCAACCAATTGATTATTAAATGTTACAATTCCCGCCCAAAAGTTTGTATCAAAAGTTTGCCATTGACTGAAATCGAACAAATTTGGGTTATTTATATTAGCTTTTCTTATACCAAAACTTCTTGTAACAGCATAGATTTCATTATTTAAAACCGTAGTTTGTAATACTTCCGTTTCTTCTCCTGCGGTTCCAATAAAATAAGTGGTTATAAATTCTGACGTTGCCACATCAATAACAGAGATACCATAATCCGTTGCTACATATAATCGGCCATTGAACTCATAAAAATCATTGATTTTCTTTTTGTTTGGTGGCACAGGAACTTCTTCAATTACATCCACTTTAGTGGTTACTGAGCCATCTGAATTTTGTATCAGAATTAATCCGTTTTTATTTCCAACAAACGTTTTATTAAAACTCTCGGAATGATGAATTGTAGAAATAACATCCGGTTTTAATCCTGTAATTGAATTGTAAATATTCAAGTTAGAAGACGCAATAACTTGTGAAAAAAGTGCATTTTGAGTTGAAGCAAATACTTCATTTGATGCTGATTCAACGTCAACAATTTCATTATATGAAAAATAACCTTTCCACATCTGATTACTCTGTTGCCCTAAAGAGAATTGAGTAACAAATAATATATATATGAGAGTTTTTATCTTCATTACGAGAATTTAATACAAATATACTACAAACGTATTAATTTTAGTTTTTGATATAATTAGATAATAAAAAAGCTCTTTTAGTAAACCAAAAGAGCTTTTAAATTATAAAAAATGATTGTTATACAACTCCTTGTGCTAACATCGCATCTGCAACTTTAACAAAACCAGCAATATTGGCTCCTTTAACATAATTAACATAACCATCTTCTTCAGTTCCGTATTTTTTACATTGACTGTGAATTCCGGTCATAATGTCTTTTAAACGAGCATCTACTTCTTCACTCGTCCAATTTAAACGAATAGAGTTTTGTGTCATTTCTAAACCAGATGCCGCAACACCTCCAGCATTAGCTGCTTTTCCAGGTGCAAACAAGACTTTTGCATCTAAGAATTGTTTAATAGCATCTAAAGTACATGGCATATTTGCTGCCTCTGTAACACATAAAACACCATTTGCAATTAATTTTATTGCATCTGCTTCTGTTAACTCATTTTGAGTAGCACATGGAATTGCAACATCTACTTTTGCCTCCCATGGACTTTTTCCTTTATGGAAAACAGCGCTTGGAAATTTTTCAGCAAAACTCTCCGCTCTATTGTTTCCACTTGCTCTCATTTCTAACATGAATTCGATTTTCTCACCAGAAATTCCATCGGCATCATATATATATCCATCAGGCCCTGAAATGGTAACTAATTTACCGCCCAATTCATTTACTTTTAAAGCTACTCCCCAAGCTACATTTCCGAAACCAGAAATAGCAACCGTTTTTCCTTCAATTGATTGACCTTTAGTTTTCAACATTTGTTGTGTAAAATAAACTACACCATAACCAGTAGCTTCTGGACGAATTAACGAACCTCCATAAGCCAATCCTTTACCAGTTAAAACACCAGTAAATTCGTTTCTAATTCTTTTATATTGACCAAACATGTAACCAATTTCTCTTGCTCCAACACCAATATCTCCCGCAGGAACATCTAAATCTGGACCAATATGACGACATAATTCTGTCATAAATGATTGGCAAAAACGCATCACTTCCGCATCTGATTTTCCTTGAGGATCAAAATCAGAACCACCTTTACCGCCTCCCATTGGAAGCGTTGTTAAACTGTTTTTAAACACTTGCTCAAAAGCTAAAAATTTAAGCACCGATAAATTTACTGTTTGGTGAAAACGAATACCTCCTTTGTAAGGACCAATGGCAGAATTCATTTGAATACGAAATCCTCTGTTAACTTGAATTTCACCTTTATCATCTACCCAAGGCACTCTAAAAATAACTGAACGCTCTGGCTCAGCCATTCTTAACAATACATTTTTCCCATCATACTTTTTCTCATTTGCAATAAAAGGCATAACTGTTTCTGCAAATTCTCTAACTGCTTGTAAAAACTCAGGCTCATTTGGATTTTTGGCTTCAATTAGAGCCATAAAATCATTGATTTTTTGTTCCATTATTCTATAAAACTTGTAAATAAACTAATTCAATAAATATAATTTTTACTTAAATTATCTTTATAAAATTTAAGTCGACAAATATACATTTTAAAAGTTACTTGTTATATTTTTAATAAATATTTATATATAATGTGATAATTATTTTTTTTAACCCCTATGAATTAAATTGTTGTATATAATAAATATAATCTTTTTTTTGAAGTGCGTTTTGTTTTTATATATTTGCCCGATAATGAAAAAATTTTAGTAATGACTAAAAAAATTAAATGCCTTTTGATTCTGCTTTTAGGAACAAATTTATCAATGAATGCGCAATTTGGTTTCTCTCATGAAGTTGGAGCCTTTGTTGGAGGAGTTGCCATGCAATCGGATTTTGGAGTAAGATATGATTTTGAAACAAATGCTGGAAATACTGGAATTGGAATTGGATTAGTTCACTATTTGAATTTTGCTTATCGTGCAGAATGTAATTGTTATACTCCTGAAACTTATTTTAACGACCACTTTAAAGTTCGTTCTGAATTATCATATAACAGTACTAATTTACAACATTTTGGAGAATGGGTTGATAGAAGTTCCTTTACTGCTGCTCAATTAAGAGCTATGAAAGGAGTAGCTAAAGTTACTGATATAGGTATGCAGTTAGAATTTTTTCCTTTAAGTATTAGAGAATTTACGGCTACTGATGGTGCTTGGGCTCCATTTATTGCTTTAGGTGCACATTATTCTTTTTTCCAAAACGGAACGTACTCTGAACTTGGTCCTATGGATTCTCCTATTTCAACTCCAATAAAATATTATGGAGCTTGGTCTAAAGAAGGTGGGAGTACTTGGTCTGTAGTTTCAAGTGTTGGAACACGTTATAAGTTAACAGAATTATCAGATTTATTTGCTGAAGTAAGATGGCAATATTATTTTTCTGATTGGGTGGATGGTTTAAATCCTGACCCTAATGTTTATACTGAAAACAAAGCTAATGACTGGAACTTATGGTTTCATGTAGGCTATATTTATTATTTGAATTAATAGTATATTACAACATAAAAAAATCCCGATTCTCACGAATCGGGATTTTTTGTTTTTAGTTATTTCTACTAGTTAAAAGCTTGTTCTAAATCCGCTAATAAATCTTCGATATCTTCAACTCCAACACTTAAACGAACTAAATCATCTGAAATGCCAACTTCTTTTCTTTTGTCTTCAGGAATTGAAGCATGTGTCATCAAAGCTGGATGATTTGCTAACGATTCTACGCCACCTAATGATTCTGCTAAAGTGAATACTTTTAAATTTTCTAAGAATTTAATCGCATCTTCTTTTTTACCAGATTTAAAAGTAAACGTTACCATTCCTCCAAAACCACTCATTTGCTTTTTAGCAATTTCATGAAATGGATGCGATGTTAATCCAGGATAAAAAACTCTTTCTACTAAAGGATGATTATCTAAATATGCAGCTACTTTTTCTCCATTTTCACAATGACGTTGTACACGTAAATGCAATGTTTTGATTCCTCTTAAAACCAAGAAAGAATCCATTGGTCCTAAGGTAGCTCCTGTTGCGAATTGTTTAAAATGTAATTCTTCGCCTAATGCTTTGTCTTTAATAATCAAAGCTCCTGCAATTACATCTGAATGACCTCCTAAATATTTTGTCGCCGAATGCATTACAATATCAGCACCTAAATCCAATGGTTTTTGTAAATAGGGTGTTGCGAAAGTATTATCTACTGCAAAAAGAATATTATGTTTTTTAGTGATATGAGCAATCGCTGCAATATCTGCTAATTTCATTAATGGATTTGTTGGTGTTTCAACCCAAACCAATTTTGTGTTTTCATTGATTAATGATTGGAATTTCTCCAAATCATTCATATCCACAAAATTAAATTTGATACCGCTATCTTTATATAATCGTGTAAATAATCTGTATGTTCCACCGTATAAATCGTCCATGGCGATGATTTCATCACCTGCTTTGAACATACGTAACAAACAATCGGTTGCTGCTAATCCAGAAGAAAAAGCCAAACCTCTTGCTCCGTTTTCGATACTTGCTAAAGCGTCTTCTAAAGCTGTTCTTGTTGGGTTTGCTGCTCTACTATATTCATAATCACCTACTGGTTTTCCAGGACTTGATTGCACATAAGTCGATGTTTGAAATACCGGAGGCATTACCGCTCCCGTTACTTTTTCATGATGTTGTCCACCATGTATCGTTTTGGTATTAAATTTCATTTGTATTAATTTTTTACAAAGGTAATAAGATTAAAGGAATTTTTTGATTTGTAGCATAATTCCCAAATGAATACCTTCATGATAATTATTAAATTCCATCGCTTCTTTCCAAGTTCCTAAATGAAATCCTGTTTTCGTTTGATACGGATGAAATTCTTTGAAAACGCCTGCTTCAAAATCGGATTTGGTTTTTTCTACCATTTCTGAAAGCAATTTTTTAATTTCATCTACTTCAGCTTGCGTAGTTTTTCCATCTGGACGCGAACCATTTTGGTATTTCTCAAAAAGGGAATCTGAAATATGCATTGGTAAACCCGATAACGCATACACCAATTTCTGTTGCGAAACGATAACGTGACCAATGTTCCAAATTAAATTATTGCTCATTCCGGGTGGAATTGTATTCAATTGTTCCAACGAATAGTTGTCTAAAAAATTTTGATATAATCCTCGGCTGGTTTGCCAAATTCTAAAAGTTGCTTCCATTATTTAATTTTTTATAAAATTACTGATTTTTAGAATTCAAAAGACTGTATTTTTGTGGCTGAAATTGAAAAACATCAAAATGAATAAAATATATTACTTGGCTTCGTGCGATACGTGCCGAAAAATCATCAAATCGTTACCTAATTCTGATAAATTGACCTTTATTGACATTCGCCAAAATCCAATTTCAGAAAGCGATTTAGAAGAAATGTACCAACTTTCGGGAAGTTACGAGGCGCTTTTTAGTAAAAAGGCACAATTGTATAAATCGTTAGGTTTAAAAGATAAAAATCTAACTGAAGCCGATTATAAAAAATATCTTTTAGAACATTACACGTTTTTGAGTCGTCCTGTTATTCTTTTTAATAATGAAATTTTTATCGGGAACACACAACCTAATGTCCTTAAATTAACGAAAGCCCTTCAAAGTGTCTAAAAGAAGTTGGGCTTTATTTGCCGCTACCTTAGTTTCCATCATTTACGGTGTAACCTTTACGATTGCTAAAGATGTTATGCCTAAATACGTCGACGCATTCGGATTTATTGTCATGCGTGTTGGTGGTTCGGTGATTTTATTTTGGTTGATTTCCTTTTTTGGCCCTAAAGAAAAAATTGCCAAAGAAGATTTTCCTCGCATTGTTGCTGCTGCGTTCTTCGGAGTAGCTTTTAATATGCTGACTTTTTTCAAAGGATTGAGTTATACTTCACCTATTATGGGAGCCGTATTAATGGTTACAACACCCATGATTGTTCTAGTTTTATCCGCATTCATCATGAAAGAACGGATGGAAAATCGAAAAGTCTTAGGCATCATTTTAGGCTTAGCTGGTACCATAACGTTAATTCTTTACGGAAAATCATTAGTCAATGCCACGAATGCAAGTTTAGGCAACTTATTGGTTTTTGTTAACGCTGTTTCCTATGCATTTTACCTCATCTTCGTGAAGAAATTAATGGATAAATACAATGCTTTTACCTTCGTAAAATGGATTTATACGTTTGGATTTTTGATGGTGTTACCATTTGGTTGGGGCGAATTTCATGCGATAAATTTTGCTAATTTACCAATCGATATTATTTGGAAAATTGGTTTTGTTGTGATATTTTCAACGTTCTTAACCTATTTGCTGAATTTAGTTTCCATGCGCGAACTTAAACCCACAACTGTAGCGGTTTTCATTTATTTACAACCACTTTTCGCTACTATTTTTGCCGTAAGTTTAGGTAAAGACGATTTGAGTTTGGTGAAATTAATTTCGGCGGTCTTGATATTTGTTGGAGTTTATTTGGTTACCCAAAAGAAATCTGCTTCGTAATCAGAATTTCTTTACTGAACACTAAAAACTGAACACTAAACACTTTTTCTTATCTTTGAAGACATTTTTATAACAATATGATACAATCCATGACGGGTTTTGGGAAAGCATCTTTGCAATTACCAACCAAAAAAATTACCGTAGAAATCAAATCGCTAAACAGTAAAGGTTTAGACTTAAATACACGTATGCCTTCTGTTTTCCGCGAAATGGAATTGGGTTTACGCAATCAAATTTCGCAACGTTTAGAGCGTGGAAAAGTTGATTTTTCACTTTATGTGGAAGTTACCGGAGAAGAAACGACTTCAAAAATCAATGTACCAATTATAAAAGGGTACATCAACCAGATGAAAGCCGTTATTCCAACTGCAGATGAAACGGAATTAATGAAAATGGCGGTTCGTATGCCTGATGCATTAAAAACCGAGCGCGACGAAATCGATGAAAACGAATGGAAACAAATCCAAACCGTGATTAATGAAGCTTTGGAAAACATCGCTAATTTTAGAAAAGACGAAGGTGCTTCTTTGGAAAAGGAATTTCAATTGCGTATTGGAAACATCAATAATTTAATGATCGAAGCGGTTTCTTACGATGCTGAACGCGTTGAAACAGTGAAAACTCGTTTACGCACCGCTTTAGACGAATTAAAAGTGAATGTTGATGAAAATCGTTTCGAACAAGAATTGATTTTTTATTTAGAAAAATACGATATTACCGAAGAAAAAGTGCGTTTGGGCAACCATTTGAACTATTTCTTAGAAACCTTAAACGGAACAGAAGCAAACGGAAGAAAATTAGGTTTCATCACCCAAGAAATGGGAAGAGAAATCAACACGATGGGATCCAAATCGAACCATACCGAAATGCAAAAATTGGTGGTAATGATGAAAGATGAATTGGAAAAGATTAAAGAGCAAGTATTAAACGTTTTATAGTTTAAGCCACAGATTACACGAATTTTCACGGATTAAAATCGTTATAATCCTATAATCCGTGGCAAAAATAACAACACAATGCAAAAAGGAAAATTATTAGTATTCTCTGCGCCATCAGGTTCAGGAAAAACCACTATAGTAAGACATTTATTAGCCCAACCTGATTTGAATCTTGAATTTTCAATTTCATGTACGACGCGCGAACCACGTGGTGAAGAAGTACATGGAAAAGATTATTATTTTATTTCTTGGGACGAATTCAAAAAACATATTAAAGCGGAAGATTTTGTAGAATGGGAAGAAGTATATACCGATAATTTCTACGGCACTTTAAAAGCCGAAGTAGAACGCATCTGGGCTTTAGGAAAACACGTAATTTTTGATATTGACGTAGCAGGTGGATTACGTATAAAAAGCAAATTTCCAAACGAAACATTAGCTGTTTTTGTAAAACCACCAAGTGTTGACGAATTAAAACGTCGTTTAAAACAACGTTCTACAGAAAGCGAAGATAAAATCAACATGCGTATTGCAAAAGCATCGGTAGAATTAGCAACCGCACCACAATTTGACACCATCATCAAAAATTATGATTTAGATGTGGCCAAAGAAGATGCGTATCAATTGGTAAAAGATTTTATTAATAAATAAACCGTAGAGACGCGATTAATCGCGTCTCTACAACAAATAATTATGAAAATCGGATTGTATTTCGGAACGTTTAATCCCATTCACATTGGGCATTTAATTATTGCCAATCACATGGCAGAGCATTCTGATTTGGATCAAATTTGGATGGTCGTTACGCCACACAATCCGCACAAACAGAAAAGTACGTTGTTAGATGATTATCATCGTTTGCACATGGTGCATTTAGCAACGGAAGATTACCCAAAAATCCAACCTTCGGATATTGAATTCAAATTACCGCAGCCGAATTATACCGTTAATACCTTAGCGCATTTACAAGAAAAATTTCCAAAACACGAATTTTCCTTAATCATGGGTGAAGACAATTTGAACTCACTCCACAAGTGGAAAAACTACGAAGTCATTTTGCAAAACCACGATATTTTTGTGTATCCAAGATTCAATTCTGGTGAAATCGACGAGCAATTTGTCAATCATTCAAAAATTCATCGTGTAGGCGCCCCTGTAATTGAATTATCCTCCACCTTCATTCGCGAAAGCATTAAAAAAGGTAAAAATGTAGTTCCGAT
>JBIKZB010000161.1:0-4766 GCA_044354955.1 Flavobacterium sp.
ATGGCAAATTTATTATTACCACTTTATTCTTGGGGAAATGGAGCATTTATTATGATTGCAATTTTTGCAATTGTAATTCTCGGCTTAGTAGGCGCCGTAATGCTTATGATGAATAGTGATAAAAAGTAAAAAAACGACCAGTAATACTGGTCGTTTTAATTTACTATTCTTTTTGAAAGAAATTATTGTTTGATAAATTTCTTAGTTGTTTTACCTTCAGCTGCTTCAATAGTTACAAAGTAAACACCTGCATTTAAGTCAGAAACGTTTATTTGAGTTAATGAACCTGTTTCATTTTTAACAACTCTACTGTTAATATCAACAACTGAGATATTTTTGATATCTAAATTATTAGAATTTGTGATATTTAATATTGAAGATGTAGGGTTAGGGTAAAATGAAAATAAGTCTGAATTAAAAGATTCTGATGACGCGGTTGATTGAATGACTAAATCATCAAAATTAAAGCCTGAACCATAGTTATCAAATCTAATTCCAACATATTTGGCAGAAGTACCAGTACCATATACAGGATATGATGCAAGTGATGTTCCATTTACTCTTAAAATGATTAAAGTTGGAGTTCTTTCAATTACAATATCATACCACTGATTTGCAGTATATGTGCCAACATTTGAGTTTAAAGTAGTACCATTATTAAAATCAATTGTACCTTGATAGTCAAATCTAACATCTGCTACAGATACTAAAGAAGTTCCAATATAATCAAAAACTTGAAAAAGATAGTCAGAATCCGCGGATGATTCAGGATAAAACCTAAAACTAACATTAAAAGTATTGTCATAGCCTGTATACAATGGAGATAGAACACCAGCATAATAAGCCCAGTTACCAGCATTACTTGTAAATTTTAGAGAATTAGTTCCCGTATATGCTCTATTAATATCTACGTTAGCTAATGTGGTATTCATAGTGTTAGTAGCTGTAGAATTTAACAACCCCCAAGTGTTTCCTACCGGTCCTTGAGTATTTATAGCCGATAAAGTATAACCTTCTGCAGATTCAAAAGAAACGTTTACTTGAGAAAATCCAATTAATGAAGTCAATGAAAATAAATAAAGTAATGTTTTTTTCATAATTAAAAATTTAAGTTTAAGTTACAAATCTATACAAAAATTATTTAAAAACTTAACTTTTAAAAAAAAATTACAATTTCCTTCTCTTCTTTTCTTTTTTAATTAAAATCAATTCTCTACTAGTTTGTCCAGCAACTGAAGTATTTTCTTCTGCTCTTCTGATTAAGTATGGCATAACATCTCTTACTGGTCCAAATGGCAAATATTTAGCAACTTTGTAACCATTAGAAGCTAAATTAAAACTAATATTATCACTCATTCCTAATAATTGTCCAAAAAAGATACGATTATCGTTTTTAGCAATTCCTTTTTCTTCCATTAATTGCATTATTTTGTATGAGCTTTCTTCATTGTGTGTTCCAGCAAAAACAGCCATTCTATCAATATTTTCAACCATGTACAAAATGGCTGCATCGTAATTAATATCAGTAGCTTCTTTAGAAACGCATATTGGAGCTTTTAATCCACGTGCTTCTGCTCTTTCATTTTCTTTTTCCATGTAAGCTCCACGAACTAACTTCATTCCAATAAAAAAACCTTCTGCTTTCGCTTGATCATGAAGATTTTTTAAATAATCCAATCGATCCCAACGATACATTTGCAACGTATTGAATACAATAGCTTTTTGTTTGTTGTACTTGCGCATCATATCGGTAACAATTGCATCTGCTGCATCTTGCATCCAACTCTCCTCTGCATCAATTAGTAATAAAACATCTTTTTCATGTGCGGTTCTACAAGCCAAATCAAATCGAGCAATTACACGATTCCATTCTTGTTGTTCAGCTTCCGTTAAAACCGACTTCTCTCCTACTTTTTCATACAAATCTAAACGACCAAAACCGGTTGGTTTAAAAACTGCAAACGGAATGGCTTCTCGTTCTCTAGCAAATTCAATTGTCTTCAATGTCATTTCTAAAGCAGCGTCAAATTGTTCTTCTTCTTCTTTCCCTTCTACAGAATAATCCAAAACCGATGAAACACCTTTGGTAAACATATTATCTACCACTTTTAAACAATCGACTTCGTTTACACCTCCACAAAAATGATCAAAAACAGTTGAACGAATCAATCCTTCAACAGGTAAATGTGCTTTAAGAGCAAAATTGGTAACCGCAGTTCCTATTTTTACAAGTGGTTGACTAGCAATTAATTTGAAAAGAAAATAAGCTCTTTCGAGTTCTGTGTCACTTTTTAAAGAAAAAGCAACTTGTGTATTGTCAAATATTTTATTCATGATATTTTTAATAAAAAGCGACACAAATATACGTTAGATTTTGCGAATTTTAAATAAAAAATACCTTATTTTGCAATAAAATTCAAGCTTTTTACATGCAAACAATTACAGCAACCCAATATAGTGTTTACTTTGATTTAGAAGGATATGAAACTTTAGCAGAACTACTAATTCCTTCACGTTATTCAAAAATATTTATTTTAGTTGATGAAAATACTTCACAATATTGTTTACCACATTTACTAAATAATTTAACTACGGAAATCGAAATTGAAATAATCGAATTGGAAGTGGGTGAAATTCATAAAAATATTGAAACATGTACTGAAGTGTGGGGAGCGTTATCAGAACTTGGAGGCGATCGTAAAAGCGTTTTAATTAACTTAGGAGGTGGCGTTATTTCGGATTTAGGTGGATTTGTAGCTTGTACTTTTAAAAGAGGTATAGATTTTATTAATATTCCAACAACATTATTGTCTATGGTTGATGCCTCAATTGGAGGTAAAAACGGTGTAGATTTAGGAAATTTAAAAAATCAAATTGGGATAATTCGTGAACCAAAAGCTGTAATCGTTGACACTCAATTTTTAAACACATTGCCTCAAAATGAAATGCGATCTGGTTTGGCTGAAATGCTGAAACATGGATTGATTTTTGATAAAAAATATTGGGATAAATTTAAAGATTTAAAAGACTTACATACAGAAGATTTAAACCAATTGATTCATCAATCAATTCAAATAAAAAACACAATTGTTTGTGAAGATTTAACCGAGAATGGAATTAGAAAATCATTAAACTTTGGACACACTTTAGGTCATGCCATCGAAAGTTATTTTTTAGAAAACGATGCTAAAACAACATTACTTCATGGTGAAGCAATTGCGGTTGGAATGATATTAGAAAGTTATATTTCAAGAGAAAAAAACTTACTTACCAATGAAGAATATCAGGAAATTAAATATATTATTAATGATGTATTTGAGAAAATTGAATTCACACCATTTGATATTGAAAAAATCATTGAACTCCTTATTTTTGATAAAAAAAATGAGTTTGGAAAAGTGCAATTTGCATTACTTGACGGGATTGGTAAAATAAAAATCAATCAAGAATCAGACAACACATTGATTTACAAAGCTTTTGAAGATTATTCCATCTAATTATTTTTTTATTTTTTCTTTATTTTTAGCGATTTAATTTTTTAACTTTGCCCTAATGAAAGAAAACAAAAAACAATCTAATTTTAAAAGAAAACGGGATAATAGAAATGTGGACATCTCTATTATTGCTCGGTTGTTTTTTTCTATCTTTAGCTTTCATATTACTGATTTATTTGAAACATCAAAGGTGTTTAGCGAAAAATTACTAATTCGCTTTGCCAATATTAGGGTTTGAAAATCGAGATTAAAAATAGATGCTACCTTTTATAATTTAATCTAATTTTCAAAATGAACACAAAATATTACGATTTAATAAATCAGACTTTTTATTTCCCACAAGAAGAATTTACACTAAATAAAGATGAACTTCAATTTCATGGTATTGACTTAATGAAATTAGTTGAAGAATATGGTACACCTTTGAAATTTACTTATTTACCTAAAATTTCACAAAATATCAATCGTGCGAAAATGTGGTTTAGAAATGCCATGGAAAAGCACGATTATGATGCTAAATATTTTTATTGCTACTGCACCAAGAGTTCTCATTTTCAATTTATATTAAATGAAGCTTTAAAAAACAATATTCACATTGAAACATCTTCAGCTTTTGACATTAATATTGTTGAAACATTAATGGAAGAAGGAAAAATCAATAAAAACACATTTATCGTTTGTAACGGCTTCAAACGAGATCAATATGTAACCAACATAGCACGATTAATTAATAACGGACATAAAAACACCATTCCTGTTATTGATAATTTTGAAGAATTAGATTTATTGCAAGAAGAAATTGATGGTAAATTTAAAATCGGAATTCGTATTGCTGCAGAAGAAGAACCTAAATTTGAGTTCTATACTTCTCGTTTAGGAATTGGTTATAAAGATATTCTTCCTTTTTATCGCAAACAAATTGCTGAAAATAAGAAAGTTGAACTTAAAATGCTTCACTTTTTTATTAATGCTGGTATTCGTGACACTGCCTATTATTGGAACGAATTATTAAAATGTATGAAAGTGTACATCGCTTTGAAAAAAGAATGTCCTTCATTAGATAGTTTAAATATTGGTGGTGGTTTTCCAATTAAAAATTCGTTAGCCTTTGAATATGATTACCAATATATGGTGGACGAAATTTTAAACCAAATCAAAATAGCTTGTGACGAAGCAGAAGTTCCAGTTCCACATATATTTACAGAGTTTGGTTCATTTACAGTAGGTGAAGCTGGTGGAGCATTGTACCAAGTGTTATATCAAAAAAAACAA